>CAYSHJ010000280.1:0-2406 GCA_964430385.1 uncultured Planctomycetaceae bacterium | reverse complement strand
GGCTCCCGCCGGCTGTCTGTTTATGCACGACCTGCCCGCTCGCCGCGGCAAAGAAGTCACCGACGACGTTATCGACGGCCCGAACAGCATCGTCTTCCAACAAGCTGAGAACCGCATGCACCTGGCGAAAGGTTTGTTGGTGTGGTTGATCGGGCCGAAGTAGGCGTTGCTTCATTGGCGACGAGTAAACACGAAAACTACGCTGACGGACAAAACCTCAAGATACCTCGCACGGCCCAGTCTGACACATTTAGAAGACACCCATACTAACCCGAAGCGCAAGCGAGGGCCGAGGTAACAGTACCTCGCTTGCGCTTCGGGTTCGTGTGAGACTCGGCCGCGCAGGGCAGAAATCGGGAGTCGATCATGAGCCGTGTCACCCGAACCGCGACTGTTCGCTCGCCGCGGAAGCGGTCGCCCGCCGCGAAGCCTCGCCCGGAGATGTTCTCGCCGGAGTGGCACGCCTGGCGCAACGCGGAACTCGCCAAGCTCGGCCCCTCGCGCAATCTGAACGAGGGCGACCCGCAAGGGGCGGTCGGTCACGCCTACGGGATTCGGACCACGACGCGGCTGATTCGCAACTACCGCGAACTACACAGGAAACAGGCCATGGACATCACTCCGCAGCCGGTCATCGATGTCTTGGTCAAGGCGGGGGTCAAAAAGTGGGTGCTGATGGGCCTGCACGGCTACTCCGGTTACTTGGCCGATCCACGAACCACGCAAGACGTGGACATCATGGTCGCGTCGAGCGAACGCAAAAAGGCGGTCAAAGCGATCCAAGCCGCGTGGCCGACGTTGCTCGTCCAACACTATTCCGAAGTGGTCCGATTTCGCGATCCCAACGATCCCGACCTCCAGGGAAATCCCAAACCGACCATCGACATCATGATGCCCTGGGCCGAATTCCAACAGACGATTTTGAAGGAGTACGTGCTGATCGACGAAAAGACCAAGCACCGGATCCCACGGCTGGAAGCCGCGCTCGTCGCCAAGTACGCGGCGATGGTCTCGGTCCTGCGAGGCTTGGAGAAAAAAGAACAAGACGCTGTGGACTTCCGGCGGATGGTGCGAGCGAACTACGACCACATCGACCGTGAGTCGCTTCACCGGCTCGCCGCTCAGGTTTGGTCAGACGGAGCGGATGACATCGAGCACTTTCTCGACATCGCAATGAGCAATCAGCAATTCGTGCTTCCGGTCGCCTGACACTCCGAGTCGGGTTGATTCTGGCGAGATCCGACTCGGACAATCAGGCGACGACAATCAGATCCCCCACGGAGAGACCCCATGCGGCACGACGGACGACAACCCGATGAACTCCGCCCCATCACCGTTCAGCGGCACTTTACAGGCTCGGTGCCAGGAAGCGTGCTGATCAAAGCCGGGCGGACGACAGTACTCTGCACGGCCAGCGTGGACGAAGACTTGCCGCCGTGGATGAAGAAGAATCCAAACCCAAGCGGCTGGGTCACGGCTGAGTACAACATGCTGCCTGGGAGCACGTCACCGCGCAAACAGCGGGAGCGGTCCAAAGTCGATGGCCGGACGAACGAGATTCAGCGTCTGATCGGCCGCAGCTTGCGGGCGATCGTGGACATGGCGGTGCTCGGCCCGCGTATGATCACAATCGATTGCGACGTGCTCGAAGCCGACGGCGGCACACGGACGCTCAGCATCACCGGCGGGTTCATCGCGCTGGTGGATTCACTCGCTGCACTCAAAGCGGTCTTGCCGTCGGATCGGCCGGTGCTCAAGAGCAGCATCGCGGCGATTAGCGTCGGCATTGTGAATGGCCAAGTTGTCGCCGACCTCGATTACATCGAGGACAAAGACGCCGAAGTCGACATGAATGTCGTGATGACCGGCGGCGTCGAGTTCGTCGAAGTCCAAGGGACCGCCGAAGGAACGCCCTTCGACCGCAAACGGCTCGACGCCCAACTGGCGCTCGCCGAACAAAGCATCGCTCGACTGACGGTGATTCAACGGAACGCGCTCGGCGAAACGTGGCCGTTCCGTTCGTAGCTCCGCCTGCCCGGCGGTTGCCAGTGCCCAGCAAATACTCTTGGGGGTAGGCTCTTTTCGGGACTATCATCCTCTCGTTGGGTAGAACGAGGATCTCGTCGGACGAGGAAACACGATGACTCGAATCGCCGAAGAACTGGATGCCCGATTGCGAATGCTGGACCCAGTTCAGGCCCGGTATTTGGAAAGCCTCGTTCGGGAAGCGATGTTGCGTGCCGAACAATTCGCGGCGACCAATCCCGGAAATGATTGGCCGCCGGGCTATTTTGAACGCACCGCCGGAGCATTATCCGGTGAAGAATTTGAACGCCCACCGCAAGGCGATCTGCCTCTCCGAGACGAGTGGTGATGCCGTATCTGCTCGATACCAACGTCTGGATT
>CAYSHJ010000279.1:0-1859 GCA_964430385.1 uncultured Planctomycetaceae bacterium | reverse complement strand
TCTCTCGACCCCGCACTTGAACGACCGCAGGTCTCCCGCGATTCGGGGGAGACCTGCGGTCCAGCGAAGCGGCGGGGTCGGGAGACCCGCGCCGAGCGCGGCTCGCCAACGGCCAGAAGACAGAGGGCTGACGCCCAGCGGTTCGACAGCGGCGAGAGGCTCGCGGCGGGGGAATTCAGCGCGATCGCAGTTTGGCGAGACGATGATTGAGTTCCGCGATTTGACGCGGATGGTCGCAGCCTGTGTTGTGGCCAGTCTCCCGACCGGCCACAACAAGTGTGAAACGATCACTTCACACGATGGCATCAGCGGTGAAGGCCGCGTTTGGGCGTCTTCAATCCAGCAGTCAGCGGCGAGCGGATCTGTTCGTAGAAACCAAAGAGAAACTCGACTCGCTCGCGGTCACTTTGAAACGCTTTCGTTCGATAGCAAGCATCGACGGCTCGGTCGAGTTCGACATGAGCCTTCGCGAGCTTCGCAGGCATGGTGACGGGATCGTACAGGTCGGCCAGGCTTGCATTCGGAAACACCGCGCGGGCATCAAGCACCGCTTGAGCTTTCGTCTCGACAGTCGTTCGGCGTTTTTCCGTTGATGATTCGGGCCAAGGATAATTGTTGTAGACCAACTTGACCGAGTAGCGGTAATCCGACTTCAGCCGGCCACACACTTTTCGGACCCACGCCATGTGCATCGACGACGACAGCACGCCGAAATGAAATAGCGTGACGCTCGTGTTGATGAAGCAGAGATCGCTAATCAGCGTCTTGGGATCCATGAACCCGATCGGAATATATTGGCGGCGTTCCGATGAGACCTTCGGAATGACGATGAAATTGTGTTTCGGAATGTTCTCGACATGAAACCGCGTGGGTGTCTGGGCGAGTTTTCGAGTCGGCGCGCTCTTGCTCGCGAGTCGAAACTTGCGAACGGCTTCCACACGCTTCATCGCTTCCGGCATTGCGCGGAGTTCGTTCGGCGGGCAATCGCCAAGCCACAAACACCAGCGTTCCCAACCGTTGAGGAACTCGTCCGATCCCAGCCAACGGCGGAACCACTTGGCCGCCTTTGGTTCCTGGCGGAGAAACTCATCCCGCTCCTCAGTTGTAAACAGGTAGTTGCCGTCATCAATCGGCTTGTTGCCGATGCCGATCTCCGGCACGCGGCACAGCGGCTGGCTGCGGTTCAAGATCACCGTGTCCGGCCCGTCGAACAGGTAGGGGCTGATGTTCTTGACCGAGGACACCGTTGGATGATTCTCGTCGCTGTCGTAATCGTAGAGACGCTTGCTCGTCGCGTCGGCCATTCCGAAGCCGATGATGACAACATGCACATGAGCCTTGCCGCGAGCCTCGCTTTGCCAAGCGAAGGTGCGGTGAGCGAAACGAATGCGGACGCCGCGTCGCAGCAATTCCGTCCACAGCAAGCCGACTTGTTCGCCTTGCGAGATGCTGTTTGTCGATACGAACGCCACCGGGACAGCGGTCCCAGCGATGTAGTCAGTCGCTTTGAGATACCAAGCGGTGACGTAATCGAGCAGCCCGGAGTTCTTCACGTCACCGGCGACCGCGTCCATGTCCGCTCGTTGTTCGTCGGATTGATACTTCGCGCCGACAAACGGTGGATTGCCGAGCACGAACGAACAACGCGACGGCGGCAGGACGTCCCGCCAGTCGATATGCAGGGCATTGGCGTGACGAATCGTGGCGCTCTTCTTTAACGGCAGGCGGACGAAGTATTGGCCGAACGCCTCGCTCAACCGCTGATTCATCTGATGATCGACTAGCCACAACGCGACCTCGGCAATACGCACGGGGAATTCGTTGATCTCAATGCCGAACATCGCATCGACATCGACCAA
>CAYSHJ010000278.1:0-21120 GCA_964430385.1 uncultured Planctomycetaceae bacterium | reverse complement strand
GTCGAGTTCGTCGTCCAACTCGACCCGCGCCATGTCGCCACCATGCCGCAACCGATGCTTGCGACGAGCATTGCCCACCAGAATTCGCCGCATCGCTTCCGCGGCCGCGGCAAAGAAATGCCCGCGTCCGTCCCAAGCCTTCCCGGCCTGAGCACCGCCGACCAGCCGCAGATACGCCTCGTGAACCAATGCCGTCGCCTGCAACGTCTGCCCCGGCTTCTCGTGAGCCAATTTCGACGTTGCCAGCCTGCGCAGTTCGTCGTAGACCAACGGCAGCAACTGTCCCGCAGCGCTGGGGTCTCCAGATTCGATCAGCGACAGAATGCGTGTGACCTCGGTCATCGAAGTTGAGCGTGCCGTCTGCCCGCATCAACGAATCGAACGACGGCCGATTGTTCTGACCTTGCTGTTGCTGCCTCGATAACCTGGTGATCGAGGAAGAGTTGCTTGAGCTTCAAGGCGTTTTCCGGCAAGCCGCCTGCGAAGGCCAGGATTCGTGGTGATTGCGACATCGGAGAACCTTTCAGGGTTGGGAAACGAATTCGTTCAGCCTCAATGCTGCGGCAACCTGATCTCGACGCCGTAGCGGGGAGCCACGGCGAGCAACTTCTCGATCTCTGCCTTGCCCGGCGGCGGGGCGGACGTGGCTCCTTGAGCGACCGGAACTCCGACTTCAAAAAACATCTGCTCCAGACCCGCAGGAGCCACCGAGATCAGCATCCGGGCCGGCCGCTGAGTCTCGTTCTTGAACGAGTGCGGCGTGCCGACCGGCATGTTGGCAAACATCCCCGCCGTCGCCACGACTCGCTGGTCGCCGATCTGAAATGTGATCTCGCCTTCGAGGATATAAAAACCTTCTTCCTCGCGACTGTGAACATGCGGGGGAGGCCCGCCGCCCGGAGGCACAATGGCTTCCCATTGAGCGTACTTGCCGTTCGTGTCCTCACCGGTTGCCAGAAAGCGGTACACGTCACCGACGACCGCGATGGTCCGGCCTTCGGTGAGCGTTCGCAGAGTTGCTTGGTGCGTCATGTTCGAGTTGCCTCACTTCCATTTGTGCTTCTGAAACAAATCCGACATCGGATTGTTGGCCAAGATATGCTTGATCCACCTGCCGATGAAGCCCACGGGCGGTTTCTGATCGCTCCCAGTGTGGCCGCCTGTTTCAATGATTACGAGCACGACCTCGGTCATTCTGCTGTTTCTCGAAGGTGGCGCTTCGCAATTCGAGACGTTCGATCCAAAACGCGAGGCACCGGTCGAGATTCGCAGTCCGCGCAACCTGGAAGCCCGGCGCTGTGTCCGGTCCAGTAGCAACTGCGTGACATTCTCCTTGGTCAGCCCCCTTCCCTCCACAGACTCCGCCGACAACGAGCCGCTGTCTTTGTTCGCCTGCTCCTTCGGTACAATGAAGCTGTCTGACTCCCCGAAAACGTGCATGTCGGACGTATGGCATCGCGCCTTCTCCGACCGATCCGTGGCGTGTGTCACGAATGATTCCGCGGCCTCTCGGCTTCCGTGAGGAAAGTTTCCAGCCATGCGTGTGGTCTCAGGCTCCGTGGGGGCGACATCGAACTTGCCATCAACGCTCGACATCACTGTTGCCTTCCCCTTGTCAGGACAAGGTCGGCCACCGCAAAGGAATGATTTCGGAGCTCAATTCACCGTCTGGCTGTGCCTCTGTGAACGCTTCGACTTGCCAGTTGCCTGACAAGACGCATCACACGAGGCCGAGATGACTGGCTAAGTCTTACCTCGTGCGACTCTTTCATTCGCGACTCTCCCCCGGCTTGCGCCGGCGCACCCTGATCGCTTTGATTCGGAGACGTGGAAGAGTCGCCATAGAAACCAGCAGCGCGAATCAGAGCGATCTCGTGTTGCGTCGATGTTTTCGTGGCTCAATGCGGTGATTTGTCTCCCCGGGCGATCTTTATCAACTCAGAACGACACGTTTCAGGGCCCATCCTCATTGGCAGCGCGAGGGAATCGATCGTCAGTTGCATGGTTCCAACTGTTGTGCTCAACAACCTGTGAATGGGCATCGGCGACTCTCCGGGGTAGACCAACGAAATCCGGTCGGCGTCGAACGCAACGGCGTAGGCGCACATTTGAAAACGATCGCTTCGACTTTCGTTACCGAATTCGTTCTTGTACTTGCCATCAAGCACCCAACGCTTTCCGTCCAGTTCTACGATGGCATCAGCAGTCATCCAACGGTGGGTGTCGCCGTGTCCCAGCGAATCGTCCCACCGTCGCGTGCAAGCATCTCGCGTCGCGAGTTTCCAACCTGTCTCGCAAGCGGTCTCGCTGAGCATGCGCCGTAACCCGTCCTCCCAAATTGCAGGCATCGACAGAGTGAATGCCTGACCGCCCACAATTGAATCAGGGTCGAGCACCGCACCAATCAAGATGAGGCGTGCCAATTGCAACGCCTCACGATAGCCCGGTGGTTCCGCCGATTGCGCAGCGATGGCAGCGGTGATGGGATCGCTGATGTCTCGTCGGACGGTAGCCCACTGTTCGCGAAGCATTGCCATTTTGCGACGATCTTCGGACTTTCCATCTGCGAGCAGGCTCGGCAGGCGATCAAGCGCCAACGCCAAAACGATGTTGAACGTCGTATCGAAAGTTCGTTGTCTTTGGAGTTGTGGTACTCGCGGCAGCCGATACAGCTCGTGCCCGAGCTTTGACATCACAATTCGTCCGCAAATCGCAGTGTCACGGGCCGAAACGACGACGTAGCCTTTCCGCAAATGTTGTCGCGTGACGTGCTCCATCGCGTGCAAGAACAACCGTGCGATGCAGAGATGCCAGTCATCGTGATCTGACTTGACGGCGGCAACACCGGACTCTGGCAACCAATGCGAAAGCCGAGGGAATTTGCCGAGGTACGCGAGCCAGTCCAACAGCACGATGTTGGGAATCTTGGACCGAATCACCAATCGGCGACCGCTGGGAAGAATGACCATACCGACGCGCGTTGTCCCACGAATGGCAACCTTGTTGCCGACGACACTCAGTTCGATTAGACGACGTTCCGCAAGCGTGCCGAGCATCACGATGTCTTCGCAAACGGTGTCGCGTGACCCGATCCAGGGTTCGGTAGAACCGCTTCCCGCTTCGAAGCATGTGATTGGATCAAGCTGGCGATTCGCCATCGTTCAGCACTCCGGATGCGTCTGATGTAGGCCGGTCAACACACTCCAGCAGCAAGTCTTCCACCTGTCGAAGCAAGTCCGAATCTGCTTGCCCAAATTGCATCGTGAGCAACTCACGGACATAGGGCAGAACGCTGAAGCGGACAATCTGCCGCAAGCGACGTTCGCTCAATGGTATGTCGAGCATTGGTGAGGTCACGTCGTCTTCACCGCGACGCTGGAGCATGAAGAGGGCATGCCCAATGTGCTGTTCAGGCGGGATGCCGTGCTCGACCAGAACATCGTTGACTCGCGCAAGTGACTCCGCCTTAAAACCGAGCGGATTGTTTCCAGGCCGTTTCAGCCAGCGAGCAAGCGTGTCTGGCTGCGAATGGAGATTCAACCAAAGGAACCGACGTCGCAGTGCCAAGTCCAAACGGCCAATCGAGCGGTCGGCGCTGTTCATCGTGCCAATGATGAAGAGGTTGCTGGGAAAGACGAAGCTGCGGCCGGATAGCAACCGCACTGTCGTGCCACGGTATTCGAGCAACTGCAATAACTCACCGAGCACCGCTGCCGTATCGCAGCGGTTGATCTCGTCTAACACCAGCACGTGTCGCGACCCAGGAGGGTAGTCTTTCAATCGCTGGACCCATTCGAGAAAGAATCCCAAGCGTGGCTCAAAATTCAGAACGCCATCTTTCGACGTTGGCTTCAGTCCCTCGAAGAAATCCTCGTAGGTCCAGTTCGCGTGCATGTAAAGAACGTCTGATGTTCCTTGAGGACGACCACTTCGTTGCCGAACGAAGTAACGAGCGAATTGACGGGCCAAGAATGTCTTCGATGTTCCGGGTGGGCCGACGAGGATCGCTTGCTGTCGCGCCCACAACGCTTCCTCCAGGTCTTCAAGAAATGGCTCCGGAAGCGCGGTGAGCTCGGCAAGTGCCTTGAGTGTTTCGGGCGCATCTTCATCAACATCGCTTGCAGCGTCGTCAATCATTTCGGCATTAGCGGGCTTTGACGAAGTTGCATTCCAACGGCCCGTCACCGCCGCTTCAAAAAACGGCCAAGCCCACGTGAAGTACTCGCCGACCTCGTCCACAAACGCGTCCGCATGCTCTGGCAATGTCGAGAGTGGAAACTCACGAATGATGCCGATATTCGTCAGCGACTTGTCGAGACCGAGCCACGGTTCGCTGGACTTCGTCAACAACGTCGCAAACTCCGCAGGTGTGTGTTGGACGGTATCGGCTTCGGCGAATAGTCGAATCAATGTGTCCGCCGGAGCTGACCGGATGTAGTCAGCCACCGCAGAGCGATTTGCATCGACGGCAGTCACCAATCGGCCAAGATACTCCTCGCAATAATTGCCCATCGAGAGCCCGTATCGCCAAACACGCTCACGGCCAAGAAACCGCACATACAGTTGGACCGACTTTGTCTTGCTTCCGGTGGCAGGATCGTAGAACGCGTACCAAGTGCGTCATGGGAATAATCACTTCTTCGCAAAAGTCGGTGGCTGATAGGAGGAAAATGCGGACGGACGGAGACCGTGATGTCGCCGATCCGCCCGCCATGCACTTCGACGAACTATTCGCTCTGCACGAACATGCCGGCCGAGCCGCAGCACGGATCGTAGACTCGCCCCTTGTACGGCGCAAGCAACTCGACCAGCACGCGGACCACGTCGGACTGTCGGTTGCCGAGTCGTTCAAGCATTGGTGCGGCTCCGGCGTTTTGGTGGCTTCACCGAGACGGTCTGTTTGGACGGCTCCGTCTGCTCCTTGGCCGAGTCGCGGATTGTGTGAAAGCCCATGTCCTTTTTCGGCGGGACGGGAGGAGCCATGAGATGGCGGATCGCGGCGACGAGTTGCTTGATCGCCTCATCGTGGATCCCAACGGCTCGGTAGCCTTCAGTTGTGCTGTTGGGGTAGTTCCAGATGGTCTCCAGGCACAAACTGACGGTGTAAGGGTTGCCGTTCAGGCTCCGGCGATGATTTCGTTCCAGTGAAGCTGTGCGGACCAGTCTCGATGGTGGTCCTGCGGCTGAGCGTCCTTGCCGCCGTTGCCCGTCGCGGTGTTGTCCACGTCCATGATCGGGACGATGAAGATCTCCGCATGTTGACGGAGCCAGGCCGCGTCCGCAGCGTCGCTGGGCGATTGATTCGCGAAGAGTGAAAGGGGGACAGTCCATTTGACAAGTTACACCCATGTTGAATTCACAATCTTCAAGGCATCCCTCATCTCGCAATTCATAGACCCGACCCATGAGCGGCCCACCGAGACCACAGCCGCATAATGGGCCAACAATGAACGAGTGCTGGCTGCAGGCGCTCGGGCGACGCGAAGGCTTGGCCGGTTGAGTGCTTGATTCATTGCGATTTGGGTGAGTCTTTCCTGGGGGGGGCCGTCAGGCACGCCGCCGAGTCGTCAGCAGGTTGTGGCGTTTCATGCCTTGGGTGTCGAAAACTCGGGCTGAGAATTTTCGAATGTTCTGGCTCACAGCAGGGCCTTTCCCCAGAGGCCGATGAGTTTTTCCTTGTCGGCTATGCCGAGCGGGAATTTCTTGCTCAGTGGGTGGTCCGCGATACCGGCCAGTTCTCGCAGCGACTCATGGATATGTTCGGGACGAACACGGATGCCCGAATCTTTGCTGAGCTGCAGTGTCTGCGGATCGAGCGGAACTCCGAATTGCTTTTCATCGGTGGCGCCAATCACGCGGTTGCCCAGGATACCGCGCCCCAAGAACATGATGGAGCCAATCGACCAATGGTCCTTGCCGTTGCCGGCGTTGTAGGTCGGCGTGCGGCCCATCTCGCTCTGTACCACGACGACAAGCTGGTCGCGGATCTTCAATTCCTCCGCGCGACGCACCAGGTAGGCGATGCCGGCCAGGAATTCGGGAATCAGCTTCATCTGGTCCGGGTCGTTGTTCGCGTGGCTGTCGAACTGGGCGATGTCGAGGTTCGCGGAGACACAGACCCCCGCCTTGAACGACGCCAGCGCGATCTCGGCCTGCTGCGACAACCGCTCGGTCGGATTCTGGGTGGGAATGAACTGTGTGACGCGCTGCAGCGCCTTGGAGTTCGTCTGGGCAGCGTAGAGCATGCTTTCGCCCCGTTTGGTCCGCGGCAGTTGTACCTGCTTGGTCGACGCATCATGGGATTCGCGGAGCGTTTGTTCGATGCGGTCGAGCGAAAACTTGTCGTGGTACGGGGCCTTTTCGTTTCCCTCGACTGCGTCGGCGGCGGCAATTTTTTGCAACGAGGGTAGATACGGCACGCGCGACATCGCCACCACATTACCGGTGGCCGAGTAGTTTCCAAAAGTCATGAACGCCAGCGGACAATTTGACCCACGACAGGCGGCAACGAGCGCCGCAAACGTCGGATAGGCCAGGCTGTCGAGTTTACCGGTCGCCATATACCGGGCACCGGGCGAGTGGTTGTTCACCGAGTAATCAAGCCCATTCAAAGTCAGCAGTTCGCTGCCGAATTCGGCGTAGAAGTCCTCATTGCACATTCCGCCGACAGCGTGCTTCTTCATCGGGGCGAACTTGTGCGATCCCTGCGTGAGGATGTCGCCTTGTTTGTAAAGGCGATTGATGTCATTGACCCCCTTGGGATCCATGAGGTACGTCGTGTCCCAGCCCCCCGAGGCGTTGAACACCACGTAGTACGGACCGTTGTACGGCTCGTCGCTCGACTCTGCGGCGCGCGCATCGGGGAAACAAGCTGGCAGAGCGAGGCGCAGGCCGGCCAAACCGCAGAGTTTCAGGAAATCACGGCGCATAATGCGGCTCACTCATAAAGGAATTCTGGCCGGCGCAGCAGGTACGTCACCACTCCGCGCCAGGCCCGCATGGTGTAGAGCGGATCGTCCGACACAGACTCGGGAGTGTCTTTGTCGTTCCGTCGGCAGAAATAGTTTTCCCGTTTGTCGAGTGCCTGCTGCGCGGTGGCGTCTTTGACAATCGCGTTGAAAAGATTGAATGTCCGTTGGAGCTCTTCGGAATCGACGGCGTCGTAACGCCCCAGGATCATTTCGTGGAGTCGCACGATCGCCCTTCGGATAGACTCGTCCCCCTCTGCCGATGTCCCGGGCACCACACTCAGTTCGATCCCCGGGAACAGCCTGCGCTGCGCCGCCGGGAGGTAGAAGTCGCGGCTCACATGCGTGCAGGCTACATCGTTCGAAAGCGTTCGCTGAATCGCCCCCATCGCGCCGCTGGGGTCGGTGGCCCGATCGGTGACCTCTTTCGAGTCAATGCCGCCGTAGAGTGTTGCCAGTTGGTCGGTCAGCTTGCCCCACTTTTCCCCAAAGACCGCGCCGATCTTTCGCTCGATCTGTTCGGGTGAGAGCATTCGCATGATGCCGATGTCATCCAATTCCGCCTGCCGGCAAAGATCGTCGACCGCGGTCGCCAGTCCGTCTGCCCGATAGAAGCTGGCGTCCACCCAGTCCTTAAACACGCCCTTGAGATTGAATCCATTCTGGGCGAAGCGAGCGGCGATCGCCTCTGTGGTGCGGCGCTGCTCCGCATAGGCGCGGAGCTTCGCTGGATACAGCGGGTCATCAAAGTCCTTGGGCGGCAGCAGGAGTTTGCGGCCGGTCAGGATGTAGTAGACATGCCCCGTCATCGCGACGGCAAAGCGTGGATCCTTGGCCGTGCGTTCGCCGAGCCACTGGAGCGAACGCCACCGCTCGGTCGGCGGCAGATCTTCTCCCTCGAACCCTGGGCCGAACATGTCGGCAAACCAACCTTCCTTTCGCCGTCCGTAAACTCCCATGTCCGCGAACTTCCAATAGTCCTGGAACAGCCCGGCGACCGGATCGAGTGTCTTGTGACAGACAACGCACTCGGACGCCTCCATCGTCGGCACCTTGTACTTCGCCGTGACCAAGGCCGCGTCGGACACGCGGGCGGCGAGTTCCAGTACGTCCACTCCGAGGAAGTGCTGGTAATACATCCGTGCGCGGAGCCGGTTGCGGTTGGTTTCCGTCGTGGGATAGCGGCAGAGGTATTGAAACGTGCTCAGCAGCCCAGCGTGCGGGTAGAAACCGGTCGCAGACTCCTGGTCATCGTCCTTCGAGCGGCCCACCAGCGCCTTCAGCTTGACCGGAACCGACTCGAACCGATCATTCGAGTCTTTGAATTTGTCCTTCACTTCGTCGAAGACTCCGTAGCCATGCGCCGTGTTGGGCGAAACCATGATGTAATCCGCCGTCACGATTTCGGTGAAGGGCCGGTCATTGCGGACGATGTGCTCGATAAGTTTGAGCGGTTCGCGGAGCAAATCCTCGCGGTAGTCGGCGGCCAGCTTCCACTCCGCCCGCTGCCGCTGGTCCTTGTCCGCGATCGTCTTGAGGTGGCTCAATTCAGGGTTCGAATACCACAACCGCGTCTTTTCAAAGTGATCGTAGGAGAGCACCGTTTCGGCGTTCGCGGCGATGCCGACCGTCAGGAAGATGTCGTTGAATCCCTCGCGCAGCCGTTCGTAAAAAGCATCTTCCTGCATTAAAGCGTCCAGGATTTTGGGCAGCGTCTGGAGGCCGTCCTTTTCGACTGCGGCCCATTCGTCGTCCGCCGGCAATCGGCCCGCCAGAGAAAGGGTGCAGCGGCGGAGCAGCCGACGGTCGTCGAGCATCACCACCCCCTCGAAAAACGGAGGTGCTTGAGGATCCTTTGCATCGCTTGGCTTCACGGCCGGCGCGAGGCCATTCGCCCGGCGGACAAAATCGGCCAGGATCCGATAGCCGGTCGTGTTGGGCTGGAGCACGTCGGAGCCGCCGTGGTCGAGCTTGCCGGCGACTTTGAGCAGCAGGCGGAACTCTTCGCCTTCCTTGACAGTGGCCATCCGCGTAAAGGCGGCGCGGTTCTGGCGCATCACCGCCTCGCGTGCCTTTCCCTCGCTCTTGATTGGATCGAGCAGGATGAGCTTGCTCTCCTCGGCATCGCCGCCTTTTTGGTGACAGACGAGGCACTTCTGGGCCGCGACCTGGGTCCAGACCTCACCTTCAAAATAGCTCACGGCCGCGACACAGGCGACGACTGGCTTCGATGCTTCGTCCTCGCCACAAGCGACCGTCGAAAGAATGATTCCGGCAGCAAGGGCAACATAGCGAGCAGGCGCAAACATAAGACCCTCGTGTCACAGGAAGACAGTCCACCGGCACGACCCCAATGTGAGGAATTACGGCAACATCGCCAAGCCCGTAACTCCTGTTGATTCTTGCCAATTGTAGCCGACTCTCACTTGGCCGGCAGGGCCGGTTTACCGGTGCGTGGATCGAGCCAGTTGCGAACATCGGAATCGGGGGCGGCCTCACGGATCTGACTGCTGTTGCCAGCGGGCTCTTTGCTCAATCCCCATTGAACGAGCCCAACATCTCGCGGTGAAGACATATCCTGCGAATTCGGCTGCGAGCGATATCCCGTGCCGAAAGCCGTCACCAGATTTCCACCCGGCAACAAGATGGTCGAGGTCGCCTGACAGCTCGCCCACCAGGCTTGCGGCCCCGGCAGGGGTTGGTTGGAACCCTTGCGATTGCCGACCCAGGTATGCAGCAGATAGCGATGATCGAGATCCCAAGACTGTCCGTGATCGCGACTGACGACGGCTTCAATGCCGAACTGAGGAAAGCCATCAGGGCTATCGACATACCCCTTGCGCACGACGTAGGTCATGACGATGTCACCGCTGGGAAGCAACACGAGCGACGGATGGTGCCGGCCCCAATCGAAGAGCTTCCGAACGTCGGACCAGGTGCCGCCGTCGTCCGTCGAGATTGAGATGCCGAGTCCTTCAAAATGATCGAGCGATTCGCTCTGCAACCGGAGGGGAATGATGGTTCGGCAGGCCGCGACAAGGTGTCCGTTCGCCGCGCGCAGCAAAGCCACTTCGTTCGCTCCCTTCCATTGAGCAATCTTGGCCGTCGGGCTCCACGTCGCGCCGCCATCGGTGCTCGATCGCAGGAACGCTTGTGAGTCGGTATGTCCGCTCTGTTCGTACCCGGTTTCGATCAACCTCACGAGTTTGCCGGTCTTCACGTCTCGTTCGACCAGCGGTGGATCCCAAATGGCCCAAGGCTTTCCATCCGGAGTCGATGCCACCGCGACCGACTCTTTCCACGTCTGGCCATAGTCGCGACTGAACCAGCGCGAGCCGGCGTAGAGCAGCACGTTCCCGCCGCCCAGATAGCAGAGACTCGTCCCCAGCGCGGGCAACGGCAGGCCGGCCTTCTCCGAAATTGCCGGCTTCGGATCACTCCATGTCGCGCCGCGATCATCGCTGAACAGTACCTCGGCATGATGCGGATAGTCGCAGCTCACGAGCATCAACAGCCGATCTTTCTCCGGCATGTAGACGATGTACGGCACGGCGGCGACGCGATTCCACCGCTCGGTCACAATCTGAATCTTCGCCGGGAGTCGAGCGCCGCCCGCTTTCTCGCCCAGTTGCCGAACCGCGTGAGTGTTCCACTCATCCGCTCGGGCCGACACCATTACAGTCATCATCGTCAGCAGTGTTGCCGCACGGCAATGAATCCAAGGTCTGCGTAGACAGTTCATGTTGACAGTCTCCTATTCGGACCAGAACGAGTAAAATCGTGCCTTGTGCAGCGAGAAACGCAGGCTCACGGACTTGCCTTTAACGGTGTTCAAATTTCCCGACTTCCAGCGGAGCACCGCCCGGGTCTTGTCCCCGGTGACCGGTTCGGCAACGGCGACCGTTTGGCCGCCTCTGTCCAGCACCGTGACCCCTAGCTCGCCGGCTCTGGCATCGACGTTGACGTGCAGAGTTGTACCCGCGAGCACAAACGGCTTGGTCAGCAGTGTTCCCGGTTCTTCGCCCGCATCGAGCGAGACAAAACCGTCACGTCGCAGCACGACCAGGCATACGGCGCCTTTGTCGGGATAGTAGTCGTCGTAGCCAAGTTCGTTACCGGACGCCACGAAAGCGTAGTGCTTAATACCGGTGTAATAGAACCACAACTCGTCGTCGCGGACGACGGGCGCGGACGGCCCAATGATCGTTTGGACGTCGTAGGCTCCGGCTCCGAGCGGCGAAGCTTCGAGGAACGGCTGACGCTCGGCCACGCGCTGCCAATGGACCAGATCGCGGCTGGTGGCCAGTTGGATGTTGTAAAACCCCGTGTAGTCGCCGTACTTGCCAACCGCGTCCTTCATCGCGGGCGATAAGCGCAGTTTGTCGAATCCCGGCCAACCTGGCGGCACTTTGCCCGTGTGGTGATAGATCGACGGCAGACCGATGTACAGCCCCTCGTAGCGGAACACGCCCATGTTGTAGATCTGCACGCTGTAATGCTCGGGCGTGTCGTACTCCGTTTGCTTCAGGGACCGATTAGCCAGCCGTTCGGCAATTCGCCGCCGGCCGATTTCTTGATCGAGTTCGTCGGCGTGAAACACGACGCCGTAGTCACGCCACGATTTGAAATCCCGACTGGTCGCAATGGCGACGGACCGTCCAAACGGACCGCCGCGTTTGACCGAGTGAATAAACAGACCCTCCTGCGGATCGTAGCTGAAGTTGCCTTCGTCGCTGCTGGGGATGGAAGGCAGGTCGAGTTTCGTCCATTGCACCCCATCCGGGGAGACGGCAAAGCCCTCGTTCAGCAGCGCCGCCTTGAAGCGTCGCGCCGGGTTGGCATCGTGCGGATCGTAGACCGCATGATCGATCCGCAGGTTGGGCTTGGGGCCGGCCGTCCAATGCAGCCCGTCACTGCTCACCCGCAACGGCTCATCGGTGCTCATGACCCACAGCTTGAAGTGCTCCGCCTTCGGATCCCACACGGGCGCGGTTCGTGTCTGGATCGTCTGAGTCGGATTGACGCTGCGGATAACTGCGCCCCGCTTTTGCGGTTGATGCAGTGTCCGTTTCAGATGCTCGATCTTCGCAATCGCGTCGTCATCCAGAAACAACTGCCGCTGTCCGGGCGGAATGCTGATCGCATCCTTGGCGGCAAGCGGGACTTTGCAATAAACGAACAGCAACGTGGCCAGCAGGATGCGATACATGCGTTCGTTCCAGGAGGTGTTTGGTTTTGCGTACCAGTGTTGTTCATGAAACATGGGTGACCATCCACAGACCGAGTTAGGGAATTGTTCCCATTTGCACGCCCGGAACCTGGCCCTGAGGATAACACTTCGCGGTCACGATCGGGCTGCTCGCTGGCAGACGCACGTCGAGCGTCGTCTAGTTGGCAAACTCCGGCGTCTCGGCACGACTGCCCGACTCTTGGCCGAGCCCCTGTTGGACTTCTTCCACGGACAGCTTTTCGTGTCGGTATCAATAACAACCCCATTGGAAGAACAACCCCATTGGAACTGCACTTGTCCGGGTTTGGCGGCGTAGACGTTGTCGTGCAGATCAAATCGCAGGTCGGATATCATACGAAACGAATCGAGGGAGCGGCGACCGATGCTCTCACTTTCTCTACTCGAGGCCCGGCGGGCCACCATGAGACACCACGTGGAAGACCACCGATGACAACTTGGCGCTGTGCTTTGGAATTGGATGCAAAACGAAATGTCGTTGCCGGGAGCACGGCGGAGTTGGCGGACGCCATCGGTCGCGCGGCCGACCTGCGGATCCACACCGAGTTCCTGCATAACGAACATATCGACGTCGATTCGCCCAGCGCTGAGCGCATCCGCGAGGTCGCCGAGTTCGGTGTCACGTACCACGTTGACCGGACGTGGGTGGCTGGGATCATGAGCCTGCGGCAGCCGATCGAATTGCCTGTCGGGTTTGGTCCTCGATCTTCCATGTCATTCTTTCTGTACAACCAGGACGGCACGCAGGCGATCGCGCGACCGTATCTCGACGGCGGCCCGGTCGAGGCGACGTTTGGACCTGCGCCGACACAGTCGCCGCGAAACATGCCCAAGTACCATGTGCTCGGTAGTTGGGATGCCGGGACGAACGCCCCCAGCCAGAACTTTGTCTATGACTTCGATCGGTTCCGCTACTGCGTCAACGACTCGTGGCGCGAAGTGTTGAGTCACTCGGCGGACGGCGAGGTGGCTTCCGGCTCGCTGGACGAACTCGTCGATGCGTTCTCGTCAGGCTGTGCGATCAAGCTCGGAGTCGGCAATCTCTGCGCTAACCTTGGCGACGCCCCGCACGGAGCCCTGGACCACGAGGTCTTCGTGCAAGGCGGCTCCGCGTATTACTACACGGACCAGAAGCTGTTCATCATCGGTTCGCATCCGCTCGTGCGAGTTCGGCCGAGCGTGCCGATGCGATACGCGAGCCGCAACTGGGACTTCGGCTGGTTGATGCTGCGCAGCGACGGGCGCGTCGCCTATCGCCGCTGCGATCCGTATTCGCTCAAGTTCTCCGACCACGTTTCACAGCACGCGATTCGCTGGTTCGTTCGCTAACGCAGCCGGACAGTCGGGTCGGAGTCCAAATCGGGGTTCGGGGCATGCGGATAGTCAACCGGCTTGTATCGAACCGCCAGCCCAGTCATCCGCATTGCCGTCAATCCGAGGAATCTTGTCGGCGGGAAACTGAAAGTTTTTGAATTCCACATCGGGCCGTTCGAGACCGACCTCGCCTCCAAGAACCAACAGCAGCAGAAGCATGGACGTCATGTTTGTTCTCCGTAGATGACTCACTCCCTGAAAAGACTTTGCACCGGTCACTTCACGAGTTGGTTCGGCCTCGACCATTTGACTCGTCCGAGCCACGTTGTGCCATCGGCTCCTTTGGCGTGCGGAGTGCCGGTGAGGATGTACTCGGAATCGGTGACCCATGATTCGTCCGGCGAGATCTCCGTCGCACCGAAGTTACCGAGCATCACGCCCCGTTCTGGCAAGAGTGCTTTCTCCGTCTTGCGGAGCACTTGAAGTTTTTCGGGATCGACCTGTGCCACGAAGATCGGAGCTCGGTTTCGTGCGATGTGGTCGTTGTTCGCGCCGCGCCGCGTGTAGGTCAAAAACAGGCCAGCACTGTGGACGAGCCAATGCGCCTGCGTGTTGTAGCTGCCGAGATCCTGGCCATCGTCGAAGGTCCATTTTGTGACCGGCTGGAAGTGCAGCCCATCGGTGCTGGTGGTGACGAACGCGGCGGCATCGTTGCGCAGCGTCAGAAAATACTTTTCCCGATATCGAACCAGCGATGGCTCGGCGAACCCGCGACCTCCGGGTGTGGCCAGTTCGCTGCCATGCTTCAGGAGTTTCAGTTCCTGCCCGTCGAACGAGCAGTGCAGCACGGTCACGATGTAGTCGCTGCCGGTCGGCCCTTTGAAGTAGATCGGAATCAACAACGAGCCGTCGTCGCTGACCAGCCACTGCACGCACCCCGGGGCGACGAGGAAGAATTTCCCATCGGTCTGGGGCATCGCCAGCATCTTCCACTTGGTCCACTGCTGAGTCTTGGGGTCATAGGTGGCGTAAGCGCATTCGTGCGAACGTGGCTTGTCGAGCAGCTGCGCTCCCTTCTGGCTGTAGCGGAGTTTGGTTCCGATGGCGATTAGCTTCCCACTCCGGGAATGCCAGCCGGGAGTCACGTCGCACACGGCGATCGTTTCGTCGTTCTCTCCCGATTGCCAAGCCAACTCGGAAATCGCGGTCGGGCGAGTCCAGGACTTGCCAAGATCATCGGTTCGCAGGAAGTACATTCCCGAATAATGGTCATCGGCGGACAGGTGCTTTTGAATGGTCATCACGACTGCAGGCCGTCCCTCCTTTCCGAATCCGGGCAGCGGAGCAATTCGCGGATGAAACCAGCAGAACGCCGGAGTCAGTTCCTGGAACACCGCCTCGGCTTTCACGTCGAAGGGAAGCAGAGGCAGAGGAGGTTCGGCGGCACAGGCGACTCCCCGACTGCCCAGCCATGCGACGACAACGACGGTCAGCAGAGAGAGCCGTCCGATCGTGCGGTTTCGAGAAGCTTGTTGAAGAGCCTCGTGGCATCGAGTTCCTGTCTGTGATTCGTCAACGAAGACGACAGGCGGGAAGCCTATCCCACGGAATTTCATCAGGCAGTGATTCAGCATGTTAGTTCCTCATTGAATCGTGGGATCACAGAAATCAGTTTAACCGAACCGGAGAGAGATGGCCGCCGAGTCTTCGGTGTCGATCGGTTGTCCGCCGACGTTGCCGGAAAAGCCGGCGACGTGAGTGATTCGTGATCCAGTCACATACATCGCCAGATCGAGCCAGTGGATACCGAGCCATGTCAGATGAATGCTACTGACGAGTACTCGCTCGCGAGTTATTCCCGTGAAACTGGAATGAAAACAGGTCGGCATCGTGCAGCACGAACCGAAGTCGCGAAGTTCAGCGACAACAACTTGCCGGAGAAGGTCAACGGTCTCGTGACAAGTTCGCCGCCACTCATCGGAGCATTCACGGAAACAAACCCATCCAGTCGCAGCGTGTAGCGGCGCAGCAGGTCGCTGTTGTCGGTCCAGTAGCTCTCGACCGCGTAGAATGAGAGTTCGTTGGGCGCATCTTCGAGCTTTCCCTTCGTCTCGATCGGATGCCAGGCGATGAATTGATGCCCGTAGTTCCAGGTTCCCTTTCGTTCGATTCCGGGACGCAGAAATCCTTCATTCCAGCGTTTGAAGGTGACCCCATCGCGACTCGCCATCAACAGCCCTTCGGTCAAGGCGCGGCCGTAGCGCTCGCTCGCCTTGGCCCGCCACTCGCGATTCTCCAATTCGAGGAGCGCTCGCAGCGACGCGGACCAACGGCGGGTGCGTTCTGGCCCGGCACTCGCACGAGCCTCATGGTCGGGGCCGTCGTTGTGGCCGCGCTCGACGTAACGCGTCGGAAAGCCAATCAACAAATGAGGCGCGCGATGGTAGGGCTTGACCTGGTTCGTGTAGAGCTGCTCCGACGGCGAATCGACATAACGCAGGTCCATCTGGTCCTTCCAGTTGAGGAAGTCCTGAAATGAAGAACCAGAAGCGTTGTCTCATGGCTGCACTTCACTCCTCACGATTCCGTCCAGTTTTGGACCGGTAAATCTTCCGTAGATGCCTTCGCCCCAGCGGATGGGCTTGAGTCGCGATACGGCGTGCAATCGTTCCGCGAGCGGACCTGTCACAGCGGTCTCGGCAAGTTTCTTGCCGTCCTGAGAGATCGACATCGACTTGCCGCGGAGGGTCAATTCGAACGACGTGGGACCAGCGGCCCAAGCCGTGTTTGCTCCCAGGTGGCCGGGCATCGTCAGACGATAGACCGTTCCGTAGCTCTTCCACTTCTCGGGCGCAAGAAAGGGAAATTTGCCCGCGTCCCACTCGCACGGATCTTTGGCGGACGTCGCTACGAACAAATCAGGCCCACTGGTTACGAGACTCGTGACGCGCTGGCCCCACTGGTTGCTCACCGCGTTGCCGCGATTCTCGACATCGTAAGGGTGAACGACCTGGTCGGAGAGTTGCGGATGGTCGAACATGCGGCGAACGAAGGACCATTTCTGGGCGTCCGGTTGATAGCGCCACAGTTCGCCCCAGGGCCAGACGCCAACGAACGGCTCACCTCCGTAAATGACGGTTGTTTGCGCCTCGCGAGCACTCGCCGAGACACCCGAGAGGACCGGGGGCCATCCGGTCCGTTCGGTAATCGCACGGCCGTCGTACTCGAAGAGTCGGCCCGTCGGGTATTGCCCCATCAACAGCCGGTCGTGAAACGCCATGGTCGAATAAAGCTGGTAGCTGACCTTGATGTTTGGCTCCAGCAACATCTGCCAGCGTCCGTCTTCCAGGACGTAGAAGCCGCCGATATTCGAACCCGTCACGATTTGCTGACCGATTTGTCCCCAGGCGAACGTCGTTTCGCCGACGACCGGCAGCGTCATCACGATGGCCTGGGCGAGATCGACCTCCTTCTCCCCTGGTGTCCAACGGCAGGCATAGAGCTTGCTGAAGCCGTCCTCGTCATTCTGATAAGCGCGGTAGCCGCCTGCGCCGCGGTTGACGTGGTAGAAACAGAGGTAGCCGTTGGCGTAGAAATACAGTTGATAGCTGCCATGCCCTGGACGAGAAAGAACTGTCTGACCGTCGTACTTCACCGTGCTGTCGCCGAATTCGAGCAGGCCCTTCCCCACACGCATCGTCTCTTGCGTTCCGCCGATGTCGGACAAACCGCGCCAGTCGCTCGCCCGGGCATCCCAGGCTTTGAGGCCCCCGTACGTTGAATGGACAACTTCATCACGTCCGTAGAGATACGTGCCGCACAGGTTGTTGGGGCGCGGCAGCGGCTGCACGACCAATTCTCGCTGGCCATCGACGGGCCGAACAAAAAACTGCAAGGCCTGGCGATCGGCACGATTGCGGGTGTTGTAAAGATTCTGAAATCCGGCCCCGATGACGAGCGATCCATCCTCGCTCGTGGCTTCAAACAACGAGCCGAAGTTCTGGCCCAGATCGGCTCCCCGGTCCACTACGACTTTGAAGGTGATCGCCTCCGCGGCCGCCGGCCGGGCGACAAACGCGGCCAGAAGACACAAGGCAACATGGACAACAGACATTGGTTGATTCATTGTGATTTGGGTGAGCCTTTCGAGTTGGGCATGCGGTTGTTTCGCCACCAGCGCGCGTCCGCCGCGCTGCCCGTGGTGCCATGGGGCAAGCCGTCAGACGGAATCGAGTTTCCATTGTCCATCCTGCTACTGCTAGGTGTCTCTTCTGTCATCCAAGCGAATCGAGCCCCCAGCGCCGAGGGCTGATTCCGGGTGCGTGCCGAGCCATGTTGTCGGGACAAGTTGGTGAAAGACATATCCATCGTCGAGCCCTCAACGCTTCAAGAGTTCGTTGTTTGTGAGTGGCGAGCGGCCTGCCGATTACGACTGGGCGAACGTCGATTCGCGCGGAGCTTCGTAGCGAATCGCCAAGTGCGGAGTTTCGAGTCGCTTCTGGCCGGTACCGAGCGAACGGACTCCGGCTTCGACGAGGCCGGTCGTTAGCAGCGTTCGCTCGATCGGATACGGCGACTTGCCGGTCAGGAAGGTTTCTTCGGCCTTCGACATCAACAACGCTGAGTAGGTCACGTTCGGGGTCGGCGGGAGATGGAACAACGTCGAGAGCGGTTCCGCTTCTCCTTTCAGCCGCGCGGCGAAGGTGAAGTCACCGATCAGACCGTTCATCATCAGCATCGTCGCCTTCACGCCGTCGGCGTATTCGTAGCGGTAGGCGACCGGCACTTTGACCCACTCGCGGATTTGAGCCGGGGTCGGATAACGATGACTGAACGATTCGGGCTGAGCCAACGTTTGGCTGCGTGACAAACACGCCTCGAAGAGCTTGGGATCCCAGCCGCCACCAGCCCAGTTGCCCACATCCATCGCCTTCCAAACGGCGTCTCCGCGAAGAGCCTGCATCGTGACGACACCAGTCTCGCCGCCGCGTCGCCGTTCGGCCATGCACTGGATCACTTCCAATGCGTGAAAGTCGTAGCTGTCGATGCTGCCAATCGAAACTCCCAGCAGTTCTTCGACTTCGGCTCCGTAGGGCATGTCGATCGTCGGCATCCGCCAGGTGACCGGCAGCGACGAACCGGCAGTAAATGCGAAGTTCAGCTCGCGCGAAATGTCGACCATCTCTTTGGCCCACTCCCATTTCCACGACAGATGCTTGTCATTGAAAACCGGGACCGAGCGGCCGTCTTTTCGGAAGACATCGGTGACCTGTTTGAAGAACTCGTAGCGAGGATACTTCGTCTGCTCATATTCGCTTTTGGGATAGTTGCCATGCTCACCGATGATCAACACGGCATCGACCGCCAGCTTGTCGCCACCGCAACGCAGTGTCTCGGCGATCGTCGGATAAATCGGGAATCCGAATTCTTTGGATCGTTTCGCGCTAAGATCGCTCTCCGGCTTTTGGTCAACATACGCCGCGACCACATCCAAAGGCGGTCGATGCCAGCGGCCATTGATCGGATAACCGACAAGAAACCGCTCCGCCATATGCCAAGCATGAGACCTGTATCGCCACTCGGTGGTGACGACGGCCAAACGCTTGCGTTTGGCAGCTTGTGATTCCGCCCCCAGAGACAATGGCAACGCGATCGCACTGGCACCGATGGCAGTCAGAAAGTCTCTTCGGGTGAGCATGATGCGACCTCTCGTTTGGGGGGCTCGGTGTGAATTGATTGCTCGTGGCATAGGCTTTCAGCCTGTAATTTTTCGGCGAAAACGACAGGCTGGAAGCCTATCCCACGCTTTGGCAACGGGCTGTTAACGGAAAATCTGCTGTGTTCTGCGTCCAAGTAGCCCTGTCGGTCTACGGCTCCAAAGGGACAAACGAAGCCAAATGGTTGGCCAGCCAACACCAACGCCGTGCGGCTTCCGGAGGTCGCGAAGCGAGGCGTCCATAGATGTTCGTGAGCGCGGCGGGAATCTGTTTTCGATCGCTCAACAGGCGAGCGAAGCGGAGAAAGTCCCGAGCATTGTCCGCTCCACCCAACAACGGCGAGGCGATTCGCTGTTGGAAGGAGTCGAGATCAGCTTTGGGGTTATCTGCTCCGCCGTAGTCGGCCAGTGCGAGATAGTTCAATTCCGCGCCAGCGTGAAACGGTGATACTTCACCGAATAAAGAAATGCCCTCAAAGCCGGAGTCGATGCTCCGCTGCACCAGATTCGCGAGCCAATCGACAGCCAACTCACCGCGATTTCCAAACCACGAGGTCGCCAGATGCGACCGCATCACATGGCGGTGATCGGTTTTGGAAACTCGCCCTTCGGCCGTCCAAGCGGGTGTGATCTCGCCATTCTTCATGAAGTAGTCGGCTACCCACTGGACGAAGACTCCGCGAGGAAACTTGGCTAACTCGGCAGCGGCCCAGGCGGGCATGGCATCGCCAAATTTCGGTGGCTTGTCCGGCCCGGTATACGGCTGCGGATGCGAATACGTTTCGCACACGATCCAGGCGTCAGGAGCCACAGAGCGCACCGCGTTCGTGGCCAACGGGTACATCAAAGCCATGTCTTCCCAGGAGAGCCAGGAGAAGCTGGATGCTGAGTGCTGACGTCGATCGCGGCAGAGCTTGCACTGGCAAATTCCTGTATCGCCAGTTTCCATCTGCACTCCCCCCAGAGGCAGATTTTTGAAGAGCCATGCCAGCGACTCCGCGAGGAAGTCCTGATTCTCTCGCCGCGAGGGGCAGGCTTGATAGAACCCGCGCGGACCTGGCTGTCCTTTTGTTGTGATGGGAGTCTTCGTTCCGTTGAGGTCAATCGTAAAGCTCAATTGGTTGCCATCGGCATCGACGGCGTTCAACTCGGGGTGCGCTTCCAAGTGCCGCTCCAGATTGTGCGGTGAGTTTCCCTCGTAATACACCCCGCCATACGCATTCAGTCCCACGCCACACAGCAACCGCACGTTCTCTTTCGCCGCGATGTCACACAGGCGCTTGGCCGACTCCAGGCCACCGTGGCCGTCACGCAATAGTCCCCAGACGACGACCGCGTCGATGTGGTGACGCCCACACCAGCGGAGCAGATCAGCGTAGTCCTGCACGAAGGATTCCGTACTGCGCCCATACTCGTTGCACGATCCATGCGTGTGCGCGCCCGGGCGATTCAGAGCCCATTCGGTGCTGTGGTCCCAGGTCCAAAACATCCGCGTCTGAAGCGGCAATTCACCGCTGGGCCGCTGCGCCGACGAAGCATCTGCTCCGAGTGCCTGATCGAAGAACCCGGCCTCACCGATCACCGCTCCCATGCCACAAGCGGCGCTCATCTGAATTATTTCGCGACGATTGAGTGTGCTCATCAGGCTGATCTCCGGGTATTGCTGCCATGGCTCGCAGGCAGCTTACAAACCTCTCGTACCATCGTCACCCAGAGCGATTTTCGCCGGTGACTGACAAAGCCGCAAAGACTGGCAGTTTCAAACCGCGTCGGAGCTACATACATCGCGACTTCGACGACATCAAGCTGCATCTCCAGATGCCTGCGAAAAGTCGTGACGCTCAAAGCTCACTGCTTCTACATCGTGGGCAACT
>CAYSHJ010000277.1:0-3870 GCA_964430385.1 uncultured Planctomycetaceae bacterium | reverse complement strand
GGGCCTGCTGTTCACGGTCACGTTGAACAACGCGGTGCAAGGCGGCACGCAGGTGAACGTGACGCTGACGGACGTGACGGCCACAGGCGGCGCGGCGCCGCTGGTCGCGCCGGAAGACTACAACAACGCGGTGGCCGCGCTGAGCTTCACAGGGTCGGCGGGTGAGACGCAGCAGTTCACGGTGGCGACGCTCAACGACGCGGTGCTGGAAGGCAGCGAGACCTTCACGGTCAGCCTGGACGCCGTCAACCCGCTGGTCACCGACTTGGACACAGCGACGGGCACGATCACGGACAACGACAGCGCGGTGCTGACCGCCGTGTCGGGCTTGGACGTCACTGTCGATCTGGCCTTCAGCGGCACGGCTACGAACGTCAGCGACTACACCCGCTCCGGCACACAGATCGTGATCGCGGCTGGGAACACGACCGGCACGGTCACGCTGACTGCGGTGCAAGACCCCACTGACGAAGCCAACGAAACGATCGTCGTCGACATCACGGGTGTGACCAATGGCACGGAGCTGGGGACGCAGCAAGTCACCGCCACGATCACCGACGACGACGACGTCGTGCCGACAAAGGTTATTGTGAAGGTGGACCTCTCCGGGAATTTGTCCATCACCGATAGCGTCGGTTTGGCGAACAACATCACCGTCACGCGCAACAACACGACCAACGAATATGTCGTGAGTTCCACGACGACCGAGCTTTCGACAGATGGAGTCACTGGAACAACCGTCGTGCGGATTCCAGTTGGATCGGTGACGGGCGGGCTGTTCGCGAACTTGGGGCTGGGCCATGATCGGTTGAATCTGGCGAGCATCTCGCTGCCCACCACAGTGCTGGGAGGGCTCGGAAACGACACCCTGACGGGCGGATCGGGCAACGACAATCTCTCCGGCGAGGCTGGCCACGACACGCTGACTGGCAATTCCGGCAATGACACATTGCTTGGTGGTCTCGGCGATGATTCGCTCACCGGCGGTGCGGGCAACGATACCTACGTGTTTGACACAGATGACTCGTTGGGCAGCGATACGTTGAACGAGTCGGGCGGCGGACTCGATACGCTCGATTTTTCTCCGAGTTCGCTGGGAGTGTCAGTGAACTTGGCGGTGGCGACGGTCCAGGCGGTGAACGCCAATCTGACGCTCAACCTGTCGTCGGCATCCACGTTTGAAGCCGTGATCGGCGGGGACGGAGCGGATTCGATCACTGGCAATACGCTGGCCAACACGCTGACGGGTGGAGTGGGCAATGACACGCTTGTGGGCGGCAGCGGCAACGACACGCTCGCCGGCCAGGCAGGCGACGATTCGTTGACGGGAGACGCGGGCAACGACGTGTACCTGTTTGATACCGACAACAATCTTGGCAGCGACGTCCTCGACGAGTCGGGTGGTGGGTTGGACACGATCGACTTCTCGGCGACAAGTTCCCTGGCCGTCTCGGTGAATCTGGTGACGGCGATCGCCCAGACGATCAATGCCAATCTGACTCTGAACCTACAGGCGGCAAATACCTTCGAGGGGGTCACGGGCGGGTCTTTGGGCGACACGCTGACCGGCAACACGTTGGCCAACACGCTTGTCGGTGGCCCTGGCGACGACACCCTGGCCGGGTCGACGGGAAGCGACGTCTATCGGTTCGTGGGGGGAGGACTCGGAACGGATACGATCACCGAGGCAGCGAACCTGGATGCGGACGCGCTCGACTTCGCGACGTTCGGTTTCGATGTTGCGATCAACCTGTCGCTGCCGACGAGTCAGGTTGTGAACGCTGGCAACCTCACACTGACTCTGTCGGATGCGGCTGGCATCGAGAACGTCACAGGCGGCACCGGCGCCGACAACATTCTTGGCAACACGCGGAACAATTCGCTCAGCGGAGGCGCCGGCCCTGACACGCTTGTGGGCGGTGCAGGAAACGACACGCTCGCCGGCCAGGCTGGTGACGATTCGTTGACGGGTGACGCGGGCAACGACACCTATCAGTTCGACGCCGATTTGGCGCTGGCCAGCGACACGCTCGCGGAAGCTGCGGCAGGCGGAACCGATCTCCTGGACTTCTCGCTAACCACGACTCTTAGCGTAACGGTCGATCTCTCGATCACTGCGGCGCAGGTAGTCATAGTCAACGGCAACCTGACGCTGACCCTGTCGGCTGGGGACGTATTCGAGAACGTGACCGGCGGTTCGCTGATTGACGTGCTCACCGGGAACGCGCTGGCCAATGTCATCACGGGAGGCGCCGGGAGCGATTCGCTCAATGGCGCGGACGGTAACGACACACTCGTGGGCGGGGCCGGCAACGACACGCAAAATGGCGGCAACGGCAATGACGTTTACTCGTTCGACGCCGATTCGGCGCTGGGAAGCGACACGCTCGCGGAGGCTGCGGCAGGCGGAACCGATCTCCTGGACTTCTCGCTAACCACGACTCTTGGCGTAACGGTCGATCTCTCGATCACTGCGCCCGCGATAGTCAACAGCAACTTGACGCTGACCCTGTCGTCCGGAGATATATTCGAGAACGTGACCGGCGGCTCGCTGAATGACGTACTCACCGGGAATGCACTGGCCAACGTCATCACTGGCAGGGCTGGCAACGACACCATCCTGGGGGGCAGCGGCAACGACACGCTCGTGGGCGCGGGTGGCGACGACTCCCTGGCAGGCGAGGCGGGCGACGACCGATACGTGTTCTCCGGGACGCTCCTGGGCAGCGACGTCATCACCGAGGCGGCCGATCTCGACACCGACACGCTGGACCTGCTCGGATTCAACCTGGCCTCCATCGTCAACATCGCGGACCCGAACAGTCAGGTGGTCAACGCGGGCAATCTCACGCTCACTCTTTCCGATGCTGCGGGCATCGAGAACGTACTCACGGGCACCGCTGCCGACACGATCACCGGCAACGCACGGAACAACTCTTTGGCCGGTGGCAGCGGCAGCGATTCGCTGACGGGTGCCGATGGTGATGATTCACTGACCGGCGGCGCCGGCAATGACACGTACCTGTTCGACGCGGACACCGCACTGGGGACCGACACCCTTAATGAATCAGGCGGTGGGGCCGACACGCTGGACTTTTCCGCGATAAGTTCCTTGGCCGTCTTAGTGAACCTGGTCACACCGACAGCCCAGCCGGTGAACGCCAACCTCATGCTCACGTTGGGATCCGGCGCGACGTTCGAGCACGTGATCGGCGGCTCGCTGGGCGACACGCTCATCGGAAACGCGCTGGCCAACAACCTGAACGGCGGGGCAGGCAACGACAGCATCACTGGCAATACGGGCAACGACACAATCACCGGCGGATCAGACACCGATCTGCTCGTCGAATCGGGCAACGTGAACTTCACGCTCACGAGCGTCAGCCTCGTCGGCCTCGGAACGGATACGCTCAGCGGCATCGAGCTGGCTTGGCTGACTGGCGGGACGAGCAACAACACACTCAACGCCGCGGCCTTTTCCGGTTCGACGACGCTCGACGGCGGCGGCGGCCACGACACGCTGACGGGCGGCAGTGGCAACGACGTGCTTGCCGGCGGTCTGGGCAATGACTCGCTGAATGGTGGCATAGGCGACGATGCGATCACCGGCCAAGACGGCAACGATTCCATCGTGGGCGGCGATGGCAATGACACGATCATTGGCGGCGCCGGCAACGATACGCTGAAAGGCGGCATCGGTAGCGACACGTTGATTGGCGGTTTCGGTGTGGACTCCGTCGATGGCGAAGCCGGCACTGACACCGCGCTCGGCGGCCAGGGCGGGCCGGCACGTGGTGGCAACAGCGCCGCGGACTTCGGTGATGTGGTCAATGCGGTCACGGCGGAAAACTACGACGAGGCGTTCGCAAC
>CAYSHJ010000276.1:0-2524 GCA_964430385.1 uncultured Planctomycetaceae bacterium | reverse complement strand
CGAACGAATCGGCGTTCCAAGACGATGATGGGGAGATCTGATCAGGGGGAGAGGGAGTGAAAAATGACTTAAGCTTGCTGGCCACCGTTCCGGCTCGGCTGACTCCAACAGCCGCGGCCCAGAACACGACCGGCACCAGCGGCGCGTGAAAATGATGTTGCGGGTCTCGAGCCAATTCATTCAGGCACAAAATCCCAAACAGAGGCAACCCGACGGTCAATCGGCTGGGAGACAGTAATGACACGAAGCCGACCGGCAGCAACATCGACACACCGTACATTATGGTCTTGACCGTGATGAGTTCGCCGAACAATAAGCCGGGCTTCGTGAGCATATTCCAGGCGATCTGCTCCATCGAGTCGCCGAACTTGCTGAAGTACTTCACGTAATGTAGTTCCGCACCGCCCCGAAA
Source organism: uncultured Planctomycetaceae bacterium (assembly GCA_964430385.1). GTDB lineage: Bacteria > Planctomycetota > Planctomycetia > Planctomycetales > Planctomycetaceae > CAYSHJ01. The sequence continues at coordinate 2,112 of CAYSHJ010000276.1, read as the reverse complement.
CCACGGAATTACCACGCGAGTCGCCACGACGAGATACGCGACTGCAAATACGGCGACGCAGAGACCGAAGATGAACTGCGGCCAGAAAGCGGAAAGCGGAAAGCGGAAAGCCGGTTTCGTTGTGACTTCCGCTTTCCGCTCTCCACTTTCCGCTTTCCAACTGAGCCAAGCTCGTGCCGCGATCCACACCCCCAGCGGCGCGATGATGATCGAGTAATCCTCTTTCGCGGACAGCGCGAACAACAGCAACACGACCACCCGACGCAACCGACCTTGCTCCAATTGATCGAACGCGAACAGAAAGAACGGCACACAAAAACTCTCAGGCCGAAAGGTCTTCAAGTCGACCTCGATATCCAGAAAATGCAGCGGAAAATACAGCAAGTACGCTCCCGCAAGAAGCAGCCCCGCGCGATCCGATCCCGTCGAACGTCGAGCCATCCGAAAGATCGGGATCGCTCCCAATGCCAACGCCGTCGATTGGCACAACTCCAACAACAGGTGCGACGGCCACAGCCAATGCAACGGCAGCAGCAACAGATGCACGACCTGAATGTGCTCGCCCAGGAACAGCCCCTGATCGAGATAACTGCGAAACCCCTTCCCGTGCGTCAGATTCCAGAGATGCTCCTCGTACATCGCCGAGTCCCCATGCGGAATCCGCAGGTTGAACCACAACTGCCAGTTCAGCGCCGTGAAGGTGATGATGTAGATCGCGATCAATACGGCGAGCGAAATGAATGCTGCGCGGCGCGTTGGCGCGAGAGGGGCAGAGGGACAGAGGGGGGAAGAAACGGCGAATGGATGCACGAGCCAACCGGCCAACGCGACGGACATCCATAAATGCGGGGACACGAGCAAAAGGTGCTCAAGGCTCTCAAACCCGATGCCAAACGCCAGCAGCCGCGATAACTCCCAAACACCCATCAGCCACCACCAGCCAAACGCGAATCCGGCCTGCGTCAGCGAGTCACTCCAACTCGCTCGCGTCGTGCGCCGCACCAGAACGCCGGCGACCAGACCACTCACCGCCGCGACCACCAACCCAACAAGTGCCAGCGGCAGAAAGTCCACTTCCGCCAGCCAGCCTTCGGAATTGCTGTGAATCATTCGGCCGCCCAGACATTCCACCGTCGAACGCCACCGGCCGGCGCTGAGCATGTTCGACACCATCGATTCCGACGACAGAATCGTCTGCCAACTCATCGCCTGCGAGACAACACCACCCAGCACACACAGGCCGGAGAGCACTGGCTTACGAAAATCGAACAAGGAGGCTGAAACTGGTTGAGGCATTGGAGGCCGTGTCGCGACAAGCCAATTGAAATCTGCCAATCTGCTAATTTGCCATTTGCAATGGCGTTCAACCGGTGGCGAATCTTACTGCCCCACGCTCCGACCTTCATCCGCTTGGACTCATCGCCCCGACCGTTTAGTCTTCGCGGCATCATGTCGCATCCCTACAGCCACATCCCGGAACTGATGAACCTCGAGGCCGGTCGTGGTATCGTGCGGATCCCGGTCGAACTGGATGTGCCATTCACGCCGCGAGTCCGAGCACTTGTCGATACCGCTGAGTTTCAGCGGCTGTCGCACATCTCGCAGTTGGGACTCGCCGCGCGCGTTTACCCCGGCGCGACTCACACACGGTTCGAACATGCGCTCGGCGTGTTCTTGAACGCGCTGAAGTATCTCTGGCAGTTGGGTCGCGACCCGCGATTCTCGTCCGTCGTCGATGAACATCGCGCTGAAGTGCTGATGGTTTCGGCCTTGCTTCACGACTTGGGTCACTGGCCGTTCTGCCACCCGATTGAGGACATGGACCTGCCCGAGCTAGTACATCACGAAGCCTTCGCCGCCGAGTTCCTGCGACCCGAGCGCGAGTTGGCTCAGGTGTTGCGCGACGAATGGCACGTCGAGCCGGCGGAAGTTCTCGACGTGCTTGTTCCTCAAACGAACTCCGTACCACTGCGCTTGATGCGGTCAATTCTCTCGGGCCCGATCGACATCGACAAAATGGATTACCTCGATCGCGACAGCCTGCACTGCGGCGTGCCGTACGGCCGCCACTTCGACAAGCAGCGACTGATTCAATCGCTGCTCATCAACGAA
>CAYSHJ010000275.1:0-14179 GCA_964430385.1 uncultured Planctomycetaceae bacterium | reverse complement strand
ATGATGCGGGCTTGGACTGTCTTGTGTTCTCCGGGTGCGGGCATGATCGATGCTACTCTCGTTTCAGCTTCTTCGGCGCGGTCTTCTTCTGCGGCACTGTTTTGTCGGGCAGCAGAGCCATTCGCAGTTCGCTGGCGCTGGGCAGTTTGCCTTTGAATTCTTTGGGCAGCGTGTCCATGAGCAATTACTCCGCGACGCCGATCGGGTTCGTCTTGGTCTTCAGCGAGATCTCGACGACCAACTCGTCCTTTTCCGCGCAGAGGATGATGCCGATCGACGGCTGATCGTCCGGCCCGCGTTCTTTGTCGTTGAGCAGGTTCAAATAAAAATCCATCTTCCCCGTGTGCTCCGGCTCGAATGAACCGAGCTTCAGGTCGATGGCGACCAGCGCCTTGAGGAACCGGTGATAGAACAGCAGGATGCCAGCCATTAGCCGGGGGTTGAGGCCGCAGGCCGATACCCCCGGAAACGGATGGCGAATTCCATTTGACCCCGGCAGGGGTCACAGCGCGATGCTCTCGCGCGGCGCGCTGGCATCCCTTCGGGATGCGAACGATTCCGATGCCGCGAACCGGTGGTGTCGCTGCGCTCAACCACCGGCTAATGGCTGGCAAGCCTCCGGCTTGAATTGCGGAGACCGGGAGTTGATGCGGCGTGGTCATGACTGGGCGGCGTTGGGTTCGGGAACCGCCTGGGCCAGAAGGGACTCCACATCGAGGTCCGCCACACGAAGCTGCGCCGTCATCAACTGGTGTAGCAGCGTCCGGAACAGCGACGTCAACGCCGAGTGCTTCCGTTGAGTTTGGCTGAGCTTCGCGTCCACCGTCTCCATCACAGAGACAATCTCGCGCTGCTCTGGTGGTGACGGAATCAGGACGGGGAACGCTTTGAGCTTCGTCGTGTTGATGCACGCCAGATTCGTCGTCTTGTGAGCGACTGAGAGAAAGAACGCTTTGCCGTAGGGACTCTGCGACAGGTGGGCGAAAAACTCAGGCATGCCCCGTGAATGATCGACGCGAACGGCGAAGATGTGGTTCTGATACACGCAGTCTGTGATCTCACCTTTCCAAATGAACCCACGTCCGAGCTTGTCGAAGTCGCCGCCCTCGGTGAGGACCACATCGCCCTTTTGCAGCGAGTACCGTGGTTTCTCCTTGGCCTGAATCGTGATCGTTTTCATCTCTCGCAAGTCGAGATAGCCCGACTGGACGTTGGCGAGTCGCAGGTAAGGCAGAGTCAGCGTCTCTTTGCCATCAAGTTTGCGTCCCTTCGCGACACCCGTTTGAACGCGAGCGCAATCGCCGAGCCGCTCCACGTCCCAGCTTTGCGGGATGGGGCCGAGGTCGGTGGGTTTTTGGGGTTCGCCGCGGAGGCCGTGGGTGAAGAGGTGGTGGAGGAGCGTCTGTTTCAGTTCGGCGACGAGCGCCAGCAGCCGCTCCTGCTGCTCCACCGCCCGCTGCACCAACCCCAACACCCCCGCAATCCGCCGCTGCTCCGACAGCGGCGGAACCGGGATGGTGAACTGCGCGATGTCGTGAGTCATCAACGTCATCGTGCCGTGAGCCGATCGGCCAATCTTCTGAAACAGTGCCCGCTTGAATGCCACCAATACGTAGAGAAGAAAGCTTGGAATCACACGCGATCCGGGAATGATGGCCTTCATGTCCTGATTGAATGCCATCGGCACTTCGGCCAAAGCGACCGGGACATCCTTCGCGAGGATCATGCCTCGGATCACGATGAAGATTGAACCGGCCGGGACCAACGAACTGCCATCCTCCAGCGCTGCGTCAGAAATGTGATCGACCACGTCGCGCAGGCGCGGCTTCTTCATGTCCTTGGGTGACACCCACGGAATTGAGCCGATCCAAAACTCCGGCTTCTGTTTCGATGGCGTTCCGCCGCTCAGAAAGCTGCAAACTTCCTGAAGCTGCGCGGTTGGCCAAGTTTCGATGTGTGAGTTCATTTCAACGCGATGCTTCCGATGTCTTCAACCCGGAGGGTTGCCAGCAATTAGCCGGGGGTTGAGGCCGCAGGCCGATACCCCCGGTCACGGACGCGCAATTCGGTTTGACCCCGGCAGGGGTCACAGCACGATGGTGTCGCCCATCGCGCTGGCATCCCTCCGGGATGCGATTCGTTGTGATGCCGTCCTCTTCCGGTGGTGTCGCTGCGCTCGACCACCGGCTAATGGCTGCGAAACTGAAGCGGCCTTTTTCAATTCGCGCATTACGTCCGCGAGGCAATGCGTGGCTTTCAATCCAACCAGAAGATGCACATGGTCGGCAACACCGCCCACGCCTTCGGGAAAACCACCCAAACCACGAATGGTGCCGCCGAGGTATTCATGCAGACGATTTCGCCAATCCGCATGAATGAGCGGGACGCGATCCTTCGTGCCGAAGACGATGTGGCAATGCAGGCTCAGGTAGGTTGAAGACATGGCGAATGACCTTGTTCCTTGGGGCTGGCACCCCTGCCGGGGTGCAGTTCGGTTTGCCTTCTTGACCGGTGGTATCGCTGCGCTCAACCACCGGCTAATCGCTAGGAACCCTTCGGGTTCACGGACAGCGGGCTACGGAATAGTGGACTCATTTCGTGAGTACTTTCGCCAGGATCGTCTTCAGCGCCACGTCTGTCTCTCGCGATTCGCCTTCCAACTCCTCCAACTCCTCGACGATCTCCGCGAGCGGCCGATACTCCGCGTCTGCGCCGGTGTGGACGTAGCGGCTCGGCGAGATGTTGAAATCGTTCTTGGCGATCTCGTCGCGGGGGACGATGCGCGAGTAGTTCGGCACTTCACGCCACTCGCGGAACGTGTCGGCGATGCGCGTGATGGCGGCGTCGGGCAGAAAATTCTTCGGGTCGCCCTTGGTGAATTCCTGCGAGGCGTTCAGCAGAAAGAGTTTGTTTTGCCGGACGCGCGGTTTGGCGGTGTCGAGGAAGATCACGATGCCGGGCGCGGTCGTGTTGTAGAACAGGTTCTCCGGCAGGTAGAGCACGCCGTCGATCACGTCCTGCTCGACGAACCACTTTCGCACGTCCTTTTCCTTGTTGCTGTTGGCGTTGCCCGACCCGCGCGAGGCGGCTCCGGTGTCGAGCACCACGGCGGCTCGGCCACGCGGCGCGAGGCTGGCCAGCACGTGCTGCATCCAGCCCCAGCCGCTTGGTGAAGATCAGCGGCAGAATGAAGTCCTTGTACTTCGCGGCATCCTTCGCCCCACGAATCGAACAGGCGGCGTCCCAGATCCAGGACTCAAGGGACTTGTCAGTGGGTTCGGCCATCGGTCGCAGTTCCCTCACGGAGATTGTTCAGCGAATCCTAGCGACCGAGTTCGGAGTTCTCACCTTCCGCAGACACCCGCATGCCGTAGTTTGCTAAACCGCTTCACCAAAACAGTTCAGCAATGCGACTCGTCGCCGACCCAAAAAATACGTTGAAGTCTTGCGAGAGATTGTCATAACCGGGCGTGGTTTTGCAAAACCTCCGCATGTTCCTGCTGAGGCCGTTTCGGCAGTTCTTCACAGCAAAGTATGAGCGGCCCGATTGGCCTCGCTGTCATGTCGACATGGTCCAGCGTCGCGCGTTCCGCGTCGCCGAATGAGCAGCTTCGAGTCGCGCTCATCGGCACCGGCGGACGCTCGCAGTCGCTCCTCGGCCCGCTCCTGGAACGGAAGGATGTCGCCATCACGGCCGTCTGTGATCCGGACCAATCTCGTGTCGGACGGATGGCGGAACAACTCGACAAGTCAACTGGCAAAAAGCCAACCACGGTCGCCTATCAATACGCCGACGACAAAGTGCTGCTCTACGAAGATCGCGGCTGGACTCCGTACGGCCTGTACGGCTACGACAGCGGCAACGCTTTCTACGGCACCGAAGGCTGGATGCTCTTCACCCGCCGCGGCTACTTCGAGGTCCGCCTGGGTCGCAAAGAAGAACCCGGCCCGTCTTTCCGAGGCAACACGGGTGGCCCGCAGCACGTCCACAATTTCCTCGACTGCGTCCGGTCGCGGCAGGAACCGAACGCCTGCGCCGAAGTTGCGCACCTCACGTGCGGCCTGGTCCACCTCGGCGAGATCGCATACCGCACCTCTCGCATCCTGCACTTTGATCCCGCGACCGAGACATTCGCCACCGATGCCGACGCAGATGCGCTGCTCACAAAGGAGTATCGGAAACCGTGGGGGCCGTCCGGGCGTTTGTAATTCCTGTCGCCGCGCGATCAGTTCTCGGGTTTCGTGAGACTTCGCTGTCCCCACGGAATCGGGATCGTCGGCGGGCGGCGATGCAGGTCTTTGCGGACGTCTTTGGGACGCGGGTGCCAGTAAGTGATGAAGCGGCAGAATTGCTTCACGGCTTCGGCGTAGGCTTCGGCACCCTTTTCCTTCGAGCCGAGTTCGGCATCGCCCAGGACTCCGGTGTCCGAGTAGCTGCTGGTCCACGAGATCACCGACGCCGGGCCGGCTCCGAACAGGTCCACCCAGTTGAATGGGCTGCCGTCGTTGTTGAACGAGATCGTGCCGCTCTTGATTTTGTCCTTCCGCACGTCGTCTTCGGCGAGGTACAGGTAAAGCGACGTTTCTAGTTCGCAAGCATGCGCACAACCGCCAGGGAACTTGCTTTCTCGCCAACGAGGCAGGAATTCCTTGTCCACGGTCAACAAATTCCACCACGCGATGACCACGCACTCGGCGTCGGTTTCCAGATTCGTACGCCGCGCAGCGAGGTCGAGGTTCGGCATGTTCGAGCCGTGGCCGTTCAGCAGGATGATTTTCTTGAACCCGTGGTAAGCCAGTGACCGGGTCACGTCGAGCACCTGCTCGATGAACGTTAGGTAGTTCGTGTTAATGGTCCCTGGAAAATCCATCACGTGCCCAGTGTAGCCATACGCGAGATGCGGCAGCACGAGCACCTTATCCGCCAGCGCCAGCCCGGTTCCGCGAGCGACTCCACCGGGACAGACCAAGTCCACGTCCAGCGGCAGGTGATGCCCGTGTTGCTCGACGGCTCCGCAGGGTACGATGCAGATCTTCTGCATCTCGACGGCGTCGTTGATTTCGGGCCACGTGAGTTTCTCATAACGCCATTCCGTCGCTGCCCGACTGGTCATGATCGTGGTTTCCTTCAAGAAGGTGCGTGATCTCTTTTCGGGCAACGATTATGACGCGATCATGACGAGATTGCTCGCAATCACGAATTCATGCGGTATCGCGACAGCTCGTTCTTCGATATCCGGCAGGGAGACATGGCAAAAAGAAAGCGTCCCTCGAATGACGAGGGACGCTTTGCGTGGCCGCGAATTTTCTTATCGCGCCGACCTTTCCGTCGGGTTAGCCCGCTGTGATGGCCACTTTTTGCGCGACTGCCTGCTGTGCTTTCGGCAAACGCACTCGGAGCACGCCGTTCTTGATGGTCGCTTGCAAGCCCACACGATCAACCTCGGATGAGACGGTGAACTCGCGAGCGAATGGACCGTCTTCATATTCGGCGTATGCGAGCGAGTAGCCGTCGAACGCCGGAGGCTTCACGATGCCTCGAATCGTCAGGATGTTTCGATCCAGAGACACCGCGGCGTTGTTCTCGTCGACACCTGGCATGTCGGCTGTGAGCAACACCGCATCATCGGTCTCGACGATGTCGACCGACGGCACAAACTCCCGCTCCTCGGCAACGGCCGGAGCCGTCTCTTGGCACTTGGCCAAATCGGAATCACCACACTTCAATTGCTGAGACATGACAAAACCTCCTTTAATGCGGAGCGCGTTTTCAACGTGCTCTGACTCTTGTGCGAACTTCAAAGACGGGAACGCTGAAAACGTGCCCCACGATCAGGCCGCTTGCACTGTGACCTTCGTCGGCTTCAACGCATCCGGCCGATGCAGCTTGATGCACAAGACACCTTTCTCGTACTTCGCCTCGGTTCGCTGCACGTCGACCTCGAAAGGCAGCACGAGCGAACGGATGAACGGTTCGACGCGGCGTTCGTGACGATGGACGGTTCCCTCCGACTCGCCCGAACAGTTTGCCGGCTGGACGCGAATCGTCAGCGTGTCCTTGAGCACCGAGATCTCGATGTCACTCAATTCGACCCCGGGAACCGGTGCCGTCACGACCAGACCGTCCTCGCCCTTCCAAACATTGACCGGCGGAACTGTTCGGCCACGCCCGACGTTCGAACCAAAAGTTTCCTGAAAAGCTCGACCCATCTCACGTTGCAACACCGAAAAATCCTTCCAGGGGTTCCAGGTGGAACGATGCAAATTCAACATGGCACAGCTCCTTTCAGACACTGTTGGGTTTTAGACACCATCGGGGCCGAGATCGAAAATTGCGGATCAGGCAGTAGCCCCTTCGTCGCCTCTCCGCGTTTCACGTAAGCCGTGAAAGGCAACGACCGTGCCGAAAAACATATCCGAGGGCGTTGTCGATGTTATCGCTTGGCTGTAACAACCATAATTTACTGAGAGATGTGTCGACTTTCGACACGAATATTCAGTTCGCAATCACAAAATGGCAGTCAGCAACTGAGTCATAAAAAGTATATTTTGGCAGTCTGATGGCAAGTCAGTCTGGTATTTTGGTTCGTCGCGATGCCAATGCGACACCCTCGACTAATTTGCAGCCAGTGCCGATGGCGAAAGGGAATCGGGACTGAACGAGATTCATCGTGGACGGCGACGGCCCACGTCCGATCTTAAGGGATACCGCCTCTTGGCGGACGCCGTCAGCGTCCGCGCGAACAGTTCGTTGCCTTTCGGCGTTTGTTAGTCCTTCGACGTTCGTCATTCGGTTTTTGTCAAACTCGTTCGAGGTGTCTGATGGGCTTCTCTGGCTCGCGAGTCTTGGACGATCGACACCGGAGGCGGATGGTGCTTGAAACCGAGCAGGGCGGGTTCGAGGCCGTCAGTCCGAGCGATAACTCAGGTGACTCGGAAGCGCGGGGGACGGAGCTTTCTCGACTGATCCTCTCGCTGCCGCAGTTCGTGCCGAGCCAGCCGTGGAAGTATTGGTGCGCTGGAACGATTGGGCTGTTCGGATTCACAGGCATGCTGCTGGCATGGCTCTTCGCGGACGAGGCCTCGACGTCTGGATCGCAGTTGGGAGACATGCTTGTTCCGTTTGCGGAGCGTTTGCTGCGAGGCACCGGAGCCGCGGCCTGGTGGCTGGCCGGGCAAGTCAGTTGTTTGATGTGGTGGACGAGATCACGCAGCCGCTTGGATTACGGCGGCCGCTTTCACGTTTGGGGCTGGTCGGCGGCAATCTACTTCGCGGCGGCTGTGTTCTGTTTGACGGACGCTCATCGCTTGTCCGCGATGGTCTTGGCGTGGTCGGTCGGCGGTGATGTGTCCTCCACGTCAGTAGGAGTCACAGCCGCTTGGTTGCTGCCGAGTCTTGTCGTCGGATGCGCGTTGTGGGCGACGCTCGCCAGCGAGCTCCGCAACTGTGTCGGCAGCCGAGTGCTGCATTCGCTCGCTGGGTTGTGTGGCTTGATGCTTGTCGGTGCCCAACTGTGGGCCGTTCGATACGGCAGTTCGTTACGACTCGACTTCTTGGAGCGACTGGCGCTCGCGGCATTGCAGTGGTCCAACGTGATGACGGTGCTCTGGCATATCCGGCACGTCGTTCACGTTTCGGCCGATCCGCCGCCGTTGAGTCCCTCTTGGTGCGCCCAGGTGAGCCAGCGAACCGTTGGAGCGGCGATCTCGAAGATCGCAAACTGGCTCAAGCGGAAGCCTGCCGCGAACGAGACGGAACTTGAAGACGGCGCACGCGACGAAACTCAGCGAGGCAAGCGACGAGTTCGACTCGAAACCGACGCTGAAGACGCTCCCCATGTGCGGACTGAAAATGTGCGGACTGAAAATGTGCGGATCGACGACGCCCAATCTGTCGCGAAAGGGCCGTCGAAGCGAACTCGGCAGGCGGCACGAAAGTCCTAGCCGTGAGCGACGGCATCACAGAATAAACTTACTCAAGTCCTCGTTCTTGGAGATGTCTTGCAGCTTCTTGCGGACGTAGTCGGCATCAATTGTGATCGACTTCTTGCGAGTGTCCGGGGCGGCGAAGCTAATGTCTTCGAGCAGGCGTTCGAGGACCGTGTACAGTCGGCGGGCACCGATGTTTTGCGTCGATTGATTCACCTGGAAGGCGGTGTCGGCGAGAGACTCGATGCCGTCCTTGCTGAACTTCAGTTTGACGCCGTCCGCGGCGAGCAGCTCTTGGTACTGTCGCGTCAGCGAGCTTTTCGGTTCGGTCAGGATGCGGATGAAGTCATCGCGTGTCAGCGGTTGCAGTTCGACGCGGATTGGGAAGCGGCCTTGCAGTTCGGGCATCAGGTCGGATGGCTTCGAACGATGAAAGGCTCCGGCGGCGATGAACAGGACTTGGTCGGTCTTCACGTAGCCGTATTTGGTCTGCACCGTCGTCCCTTCGACGATCGGAAGCAGGTCGCGTTGCACCCCTTGCCGGCTGACGTCCGGGCCGTGCGAATCCTCGGGGCCGCAGACTTTGTCGATCTCGTCGATGAAGATCACGCCGTGAGTCTCGGCCAACCGCACGGCCTCTTCATTGATCGCGTCCTTGTCCATCGCGGTCTCGATCTCTTGTTCCAGCAAGATGTCGCGCGCCTTTCTCACCGGGACCGACCGCCGCGACGTTTGCTTCGGGCCGATCTTCTCGAACAGGTTTTGCAGTTCCATTTCCATCTGCTCGATGCCGCCGATGTTCGACATGACTTGCACCGGCAGCATGCGGTGTTCGGTCTTGAGTTCGACTTCGCGGTCTTCGAGCTTGCCGGCTTTCAGCATGTCGCGGAATCGCTCGCGAGTCCGAGTCGTTCGAGCGGACGATTCGGAGTCTTCCTTCAAATCGGCCGGGTCATCGTCATCGTCATCGAACCCCGGTCGGGAGCGATGTGCGGCCGACGGCAGCAGCAAATCGAGCAGACGTTCTTCGGCGCGCTTCTCGGCGTCCGCCTGAACGGTCTTCCGTTTCCTTTCGCGAACGAGCGAGATCGCGGCCTCCACCAAATCGCGAACCATGCTCTCGACATCGCGGCCGTAGTAGCCGACCTCAGTGTATTTCGTCGCTTCGACCTTGATGAACGGCGCGCTAGTCAGCTTAGCCAGCCGGCGAGTGATCTCGGTTTTACCGACGCCGGTGGGACCGATCATGATGATGTTCTTGGGAGTGATGTCGCGACGGATCTCCTCGGGAAGTTGCTGCCAGCGCCAGCGGTTTCGCAGCGCGATGGCGACGGCTCGCTTGGCGGCGTCTTGGCCGATGATGTGCTTGTCCAGCTCCGCGACAGTCTCGCGCGGTGTCAAAGCTTGCACGGGAATTCCTCCACCATCAAGTTTTCGTTCCTGTAGATGTCGAGTTCCGAGGCGATTTTCAGCGACTCGCGCACGATGTCGCCGGCCGACAGCTTGTCGCCCGCCTTTCGCACCAGCGCCCGTGCCGCCGCGATCGCATACGGGCTGCCGGAGCCGATGCCCAACACGCCGTCGGTCGGCTGAATGACGTCACCCATGCCGGTGATCAGTAGCCCGTGCTCCTCGTTGGCGACGACCAACATGGCTTCCAGCCGCCGCAGCATCCGATCGGTGCGCCAGTCTCTCGCGAGCTCGGTCGCTGCGCGCGGGACGTTGTTCGGATAGTCCTTGAGCTTCGCCTCAAAGCGTTCCATCAGAGCGAACGCATCGGCCGTCGAGCCGGCAAATCCGACGAGCACTTTCTTTTCGAGCAACCAGCGAATCTTGCGAGTATCCGCCTTGAGGATCGTTGTCCCGTGAGTCACCTGGCCGTCGCCACCCATCGCGCACTGGCCGTTGTGTCGCACGCAGAGAATCGTGGTGGCATGCCAATCGCTACGTTTGGACATATGAGTCTTCCTGGTCTGAGTCAATCGAGGGCCGAGTTTTAGGGCGTCGAATGGCAAGATGCGAGTAACTCGTGGCAGCGTTCGCGTCCGATCACTGCAACCGGCTGGCCAGTTTGTCGACGATCAATCGCCCGATGTTCAATGCCGCTGTCGCGGCCGGCGACGGGGCGTTGAGCACGTTCACGACCAGGTCATTCTCGACGATCACGAAATCATCGACCAGCTTGCCGTCGCGGCCGAGGGCCTGAGCGCGCACGCCGGCCGGTGCGGGCTCGATGTGCTCGGAACGGATGTCGGGCATCAAGCGTTGCAGCGCGCGGACGAACGCGGCTTTGCTGAACGAGCGCCACATTTCGCCGCAGCCGGTGCGCCAGTGTTTGGCCGCCATGCGCAGGAAGCCAGAATACGTCAGCGACTCGATCAGGTCGATGAGATTGATGTCGAGCTTCGTGTAGCCTTCGCGAGCAAAGGCCAGCACGGCATTCGGGCCGCATTCGACGCCGCCGTGAATCAGCCGCGTGAAGTGCACTCCCAGAAACGGAAACTTCGGATCGGGAACCGGGTAAATCAGGTTGCGGCACAGGTGCTTGGCGTCGGGCTTGAGGTCGTAGTACTCGCCCCGAAACGGGACGACCTTGGCGTCTGGCTTCGTACCGCTGAGCTTGGCGACGCGGTCGCAGTGCAAGCCGGCGCACGTCGCCACAACGCGTGCTGCGGCATCTCCGGCCGAACTTTGCACGACCATGCGACCATCCGACCGCCGCATGCCAGTCACGCGAGCGTTCAGCAGGATCGAGCCCCCTTTTTCGCGAATCCGATTCGCCAGCTTCTCGCAGACCGCCGGGTAATCGACAATCCCCGATTCGGGGACGTGAATCGCCTTAATGCCGGCCGAGTGCGGTTCGAGTTCTCGAAGCCGCTGCGGCCCAATCAGCTCGCACTGCACGCCGTTGGCTTGACCCCGTTCGAAGATGTTTTGCAGGTTCGGAAGCTCAGATTCTGTGACCGCGACGATGACCTTGCCACAAATGTCGAAAGCGACGGCTTCGCGCTGGCAAAACTCCTCCATCGCTTTCTTGCCTTCGCGGCAGTTCGTCGCACGCAGCGAGCCGGGCTTGTAGTAAATCCCGCTGTGCAGCACGCCGGAGTTCCGCCCCGTCTGATGAAACGCGAGCGACGCCTCTTTTTCGAGGATCGTCACCTTCGTTCCCGGAAACCGTTCGAGCAGCCGATACGCGGTCGCCAAGCCCACGATCCCGCCACCGATGATCGCCACGTCCGTCTGAGTCGTCATGCTTCGTGCCGCCTCCTTTCATTGCAGGTTGTATGACGGATCGGCGAAGCGGAGAAAGAGCAGGCGAGCACGTGAGGCGGTGGCAGAGTGCAAAACAGCATTTCGGGAGTTGTTTGATGTGTGTGACCCAAGCCAGAGGCTTGGAAGCGATTAGCCGGGGGTCGCGCAGCGCACCCCCGGATTCGAGTCAAAAATGAAATGGCATCCCGGCAGGGATGCCAGCGCTGGCATCCCTGCCGGGATGCAAACCGACAACCGACCGGATTCCGGGGGTGCGCTGTGCGACCCCCGGCTAATGGCTGTGAACCCTTCGGGTTCTCGGCGGCGTTGTTCAAGCTCATGTCACCGTTCAGTGCTCCAGCAGCATCGCCGATGAACTCATCGGAAATGTTGTTTAGCGCCCGGTGACGGGATGACGAGTGAGTGAGCACATCGAAATTTCAACTCGCCACTCGCCACTCACAACTCGCCGCTATTTCTTCTTCTTCATCTTCGTGACTTTGTAAACTTGACCCTTCTGGTCGTAGGTCGTCCATTCGCCAACTTGCTCGCCGTTCTCGAAAGAGCCGGAGCGCATCTTGGTCCCATCTTTTCGGAACCATTCCCAATCTCCGGTCATGACGCCGTCGAGCATCTGTCCTCTGGCCCAAATGCTGCCGTCCTTGTGGTAATGAATGTGTTCCTTCGGCTTGGCTTTCTTCTTGGCCATCGCGTGTCTTCTTGATTCAAAGAGAAAGCGTAACTTGCGGCAAAGTCAAAGGCAGGCTCCTGAACTTTTCGATCGAGCGAATGATGCGGCGCTGGCATTTCGTGCCGCAACCGATGCAAACTTGAATCGATCGCTCCGTCAGTAAGGATTGCGACCAAACGATTGCGATCACCGGGCGGCGGGAGTTGATTTTCTATTCGCAATACGCTTGCCACCGCCACTCCGTGTGCATCGCTTGGTTCGGCACTATTTCTTGCGTGAATACTTGACTAAGAACAGTCCATTCTCTTTGGTTGAATCGAATACAGACGGATACTCGCGACCGGCAAGATCGTAACAGATTCGCATTTCATCGACGCTTGGGAAGTCACAAATCGCCAGAAACGACCTTCCCGTGTTTGGGCCTTCCGTGCCAGTAATTTTCATGCGTTGCGGTGAATGCTCAATGTCAGTGATGCATGTTCCCTTGTCAGGTTTGTCGCCAACCATTACTTCGTACCGATCACCTATCAGAACAAGTGACATAGATTCCGTGACGGCGCCCGGAAACGGAGTTCCCGCCAAAGTTGCGGACGTTGCAATCCAGTACCCCTGACTGCGCTGCAAGTCGGCTTTCACAACGGGGGCATTCGACGCAGTCTCCGACTGTCCGGCAGGATTGGAACTCATGTTGTTGCATCCAACTTGGAAAATGTTGCGCAGAAGTGAATTAGTATCAAGGGGCGACTTCTGCTTGAAGCTGTTTTCGTAATCATGATTACTCGTGGCTAGTTAGTTTGTGCCGAACAGCGAAGTGAACCGCACGTGGCCTAGCAAATGCGAGACGCTTGCGGTGTCAGTAGGAATTGGCGAGTAGATTGCCGGAGTTTTTGCGGGAATTCAAGAGCCAAATGCGGTAGGACCGTCGCCTGGCGTGATCGGCAAATCCCGCGTGCGGCCTCCTGATGCTCCAACGCAGACCGAACGGTTTCCGTTGGGCTTGTCCCAACGGAACCAGCAACTGGCGAGCTACGACCTCGCGAAGCAATGATCAATGGCTCTCCGTCCGGCTTGCCCGGACGGAAGCGACGACGGTTCACAATGTCAATCAGCAAGTCGCGGCTTCCGTCCGGGCAAGCCGGACGGAGAGCTGTCTGTCTTGCGTTTCCGAAGTAGCCGAACCAGTTGTGGTCCCGCCGGGGCGAGCCCGGCGGAAACCGAAGCTTGACGTTTTCCGAATGTGATCCACTCTGGCACGCAACTTGGCGAAGGGAAGACGGCCGCCTAGATTACGCAGGCTTCACAACGGGAGACCGACGAGCCGGAGGCCGTGAGGCCCCGGACTGCTTGCGAGACAAATCAGTATTGGAAATGTCCGAGGGCTGACGCCTTTCGGCTCGCCAAGCGGGTGCCAGCGAGGCTCGCGTTAGGACCAAACATGATCGTCAGTTGGAATTGGTTAAAGGACTACGTTTCGCTCGATGCGACTCCCGCCGAGGCGGCCGAACGGTTAATGATGGCGGGGCTGAATTTGGAATCCATCGAGCCGCATGGCGACGACCAAGTTATCGACCTGGAAGTCACCAGCAATCGTCCCGATTGTCTGGGCCACATCGGCGTCGCGCGCGAGGCGAGCGTCCTCTTTCAAAAACCGCTGATGATCCCTCCGGCCAACGTGAAGTCCAACGGCCAGCCGATTGAAAAGGCGACGAGCGTTGCCATCGAATGCCTTGAACTCTGCCCACGCTACGTCGCCAGGCTGATCCGTGGAGTGAAAATCGGCCCCAGCCCCCAATGGCTGCGAGACCGGCTGGAAGCGATCGGCATCACGTCGATTAACAACGTCGTCGATGTCACCAACTACTGCCTGATGGAAAGCGGGCAGCCGTTTCATGCGTTCGATTTCGACAAGCTGCGCGGCGGACGCATCGTCGTGCGGCGAGGCAGGGCAGGGGAGAAGATCAAAGCGATCGACCACAATGAATACTCACTGACTCCCGAAATGTGCGCGATCTGCGACGCCGAACGTCCCGTCGCCATTGCCGGCGTGATGGGCGGAGCCGATACCGAAATTGGCGATTCGACCAAGAACGTTCTGATCGAGGTCGCTGACTTTTCTTCGATGTCGATTCGCGCAACGGCGCGAAAGCTGAATTTGCACAGTCCGTCGTCGTATCGGTTCGAGCGAGGCATCGACTCGGCGCAGATGGACTGGGCCAGCCGTCGTTGCTGCGAGCTGATTCAACAAGTCGCGGGCGGCGAACTTTTCGACGGCTCAATCTGGGCTGGCGATCCACCGGCGGCAGAACG
>CAYSHJ010000274.1:0-3913 GCA_964430385.1 uncultured Planctomycetaceae bacterium | reverse complement strand
ACACTAAACCCTTGGGGGAAAGGGGGAGGTCTCTCTCGCCTTAAACTCAACCACCCACACCCAGCACATGCGACTCGTGCCATTCGCTTGCCGATGGCCTTCGGCTGCTGTTTGATGTGCCATGAATAATTCAGGCTAGCGTCCGGTTTGAGTAAGCAAGCGAAACCGGACGCTAGCGCGTTCCGGCTGATCGTCACGAATTGGTCGGTCTTGATTTTGTACGGATCCTAAGTCCCTCTTGCTCGGAGCTAGAGGGGGACTCTGACGGGCCACAGACGCCAGTCGCCATCACGGGCTTCGGGGCCATTGCGGTTGTCGGCGGGAAGTTGGCCTTGTTCATCGATTCGGTTGCGGCCGACGGAGCACAGCAGCGGCTGACCGTCGACAATTCGGTATCGCAACGGCTGGCCATCGAACCGGTCCGGCGGGACTACCGGCAACAGATCGGGACAAAGTTGTTCCAGCCGTTCCGGCCATTGGCCGTGCCGACGGTGATAGACCGTGAGCGCGATCGCAGCCAATGTCGCGTCGCGGTTCTGAGTGGCAAACTCAGCCGATTGCGACGGACGAAATGGCATTGGATTTTTCTCCATCGCGATCAGCGGCTGCATGATTCCCAGGAAGGGTTGCAGTCGCAGACGTTGCCACCGCGAACGACTCCACTGATGCAGCAACTCTTGCCCTGGCGATGGCTCGTCGAGAGCTTGCTCCCACAGCGGCTTCGCGGACTCCGACTCTTCAAGGTTGAAGTACTCCTGGATCGCCTGCTGCATCTCCGCTCGCGAAGCGATGACGCCGGAACGAGCGGCCCCTTCCAGAATCCTTTCCGCCCGCGTGGCTTTGCTCGATGCCGTTTTCCCGAAAAGCCGCCGCTCATAATCTTCCAGCAAATGGAAGTAGTCCTGAGTCAGCCAGCCGTCGCCGTGGTCATCGTCGGTGTAGAACCGTTGCAGCAGGTCGTTGCCAAATTCGCGATCCACTTTCAGTCGCAGCCGCCCGCCTCCCTGAAACGCTGTAATCCGATGAGCCAGTTGACGCAGATCGTTCTCTGTCAGCAACGCAGGATCGTTCGCCAGGACTGTTCGCAGCCAACTCCAGCTTTGGCCGGCGTAGAAGAAACCGCAGAGTTGAATAATCGCGCAGTCGGAGGGCAGTTGCTCAGCCAGTGACAAATTCGCGGACCACGCTCGCAGCCAGCGAACTCGATCACGTTCGCTGCGAGCCTGCTCGGCCTCGATGGCCAGCAGTCGCTGAAGTTCACGCAACTCATGGATGTGCGGTAACAGAACTCCTGCCAGGATGCCTCGGACACTCTCTTGATGTCGGCTAAACCCCAGTGGGTCAAAGCCGCTGGGGCCGCGAGACTCCAACCACTCACGATTCGACTCGTCTCGAAACACGAATCCGAGCTGCCGCTTTTCCGAGCCTCGAAACGTCAACTCCAATGCCTCGCGGTTCGCCTCCAGGTGTTCCAGGCAAAGCGGCCAGTGTTCCGAACCAGCACCGATCTCCAGAGCCTTCTCTCGAGCGTCCCATTCGGTTGGCGATTCATGCCGGGGCACCGGCTTGTGAAATTTCATCAACGCCGCGCGGTACAGCGGCCAGGCGCGGTCAGCTTCGGCAATTGCCTGAGTCCGCTGATCCCATTCGCCGACGTAGTCACGTTTGATCGTGGGCGATGCGAGCAGAAATCGGATCAGCAACCAACTCCAGCAGACGACGATGATCGCCAGGCACGCGCCGGCCGCTTGCAGCGTTCGCAGAGACGCTCGCCAAGCCCAAGGTCGCTGTCGCTGCTTGGCTCGGCGAATCAATCCGGCGACATCGCGCGGATCGCCGAATGTTGCGACAAGTTCCGTGTCCGAACGGCCTGCTTGCAGTCCGTCTTCAAAGTGCGAGATCAGCTCACGAGCCACATCAATCCGCTCGCGCCGCCAAAGCCGCGTCCGCCGCACGATGTCGTCGATCAGTTGACTGATCGGTCTCGGCAACGAGTGCGCCAGACAAACTCGGGCGTCACCCAACCTCTCCAGAGACGGCAATGGCAAGGCCAAGTTCGTAGTTCCGCCTTCAGGCGGTTGGTTGAGCAACGCACCGCCTAAAGGCGGGACTACGAACACTTCGGCCAAGCCACGCAGCAACTCCGCCGCGAATTCCGGGCGTCGCTTTCGACCAACTCGCGCGACGCGGACGATGCGCCGCGCCGCAAATTGGATCGGCTCTGGCAATCCTGATTCCTTAATGACGGACTCGATCTTGCGAGACTGCCGTGTGAACTCGCGTCGCAGCCAAAGGCGAATTCCACGAGACGCGGGCAACGTCCCCGTCAGACGTCCGCGAATCGCGTCTTGCCACGGCGTCGAGTTCAATAGCCGCCACCATTCCGAAAAATCTCGCTTCTGGGGTTCGCGTGGTTTGCTCATGACGACGCCCCTCCCAACGCCGGCCGAGACGACTTCTTTTCGCGACCACTCGGCAGAATGCCCAGACCGACGAAAGCGTTCGCGAGCGCTCGCCACTGCTCGACGCCAGCGGCCAACCGCCGTTTGCCATCCGCTGTCAGCGAGTAGTACTTCCGCTGACGCCCCGTCTCGCCCTCCTCCCACGACGCCTTGACGTACCCCTGAGCCTCCAAGTTGTAGAGCATCGGGTACAGCGTCGATTGCCCCATATCAAGCACTCCCTGGGCATGTTCCGCCAACGCCGTGACCAACTCGTATCCGTACTTCGCCTCATCCTCCAGCAGCTTGAGCACGGCGATCGGCCCCGCTCCCCGCATCAACTCGCGTTCGATTCGCATCGTTCGGCTCCGGCTGGGCACGAAATGGTCTCTATACCTTGTGTGGCATAGTATGCGTGGCTAGGGCCGGAGAATCAATCGTGAGCCGCCCCATTCACGACAGCGACGTCGGTGCCTGCACCATGAGCCAAACAAATGGGAAACTCAGTGTTGCCCGCTTTGATTAGCGAAGATCAGTGGAGATTAGCGTTCCAAAATTCCTGCTTGTGCCGGAGTCGGATGAAGGTCGGACAGGACGAAGCGTTTCCATTGCAGCTCGCCTTTGTGGCCGAAGTTGAGCAGGTAGCCAACCGGCTGACGGGCAATGCGCATGTAGTTAAAGATTTGGGCTTCGTGATCCGATGCCAGCTCGGTGACCGCTTTCAATTCAACGACGATCCCTTCGTAAACGAACAAGTCGGGCTTGTAGACCGTTTCGATTTGATGGTCTTTGTAGATCAAGCGAAGTTCGTGCTTGGATCGAAACGGGATGCCGCGCAAATGCAGTTCGATTTCGAGGCACTGCTGATAGACCTCCTCCGCCATGCCGCAGCCAAGCTGGTTGTAAACCTCAAACGCGGCGCCCATTAGCTTGTAGCCTTCTTCTTTGAACATGCTTTGGTCTCCAGGAAAGAAGCGGAAAAGGCGGGAACACTAATCGACGCTGATTAACGCTAATCCGGGCAAGTCAAAAAACAAATTCAGAATCAGATTAGTGTCGATTAGCAAAGATTAGTGTTCTCAACTTTGCCCTCTTTCTTCGGTTTGGCTTCACGTTCTCTGCTAACGAAAAACGCCCAGCCGTTTGAAGGGCTGGGCGTTTGGGATTGTGGATTCAGTGATGGGTCTCGTCCGCCTCGGCGGACTCGACCCATCCTACGAGCTACTTCTTTTCCAATGCCGCTTGGGCCGCAGCGAGGCGAGCGATCGGCACTCGGAACGGTGAGCAACTGACGTAGTTGAGGCCGATGCGGTGGCAGAATTTGACGGAGTCGGGTTCGCCGCCGTGTTCGCCGCAGATGCCGATTTTCAGATCGCTCCGTGTCTTGCGGCCCCGTTCGACGCCGATTTCCATCAGGCCGCCGATGCCGTCGAAGTCGATGACTTGGAATGGGTCTTTCGGAACGAGGTCGC
>CAYSHJ010000273.1:0-1537 GCA_964430385.1 uncultured Planctomycetaceae bacterium | reverse complement strand
CCCCACGGCGCGGGTTTGCCGCGATTGACGAGGCTCCACGACTTGCCGTCGGCCGAGTTCCACACGTCGTTCTGATAACTCCCCTGATTCGCGTCGCCGCCGATGATCCACAGCTTGTCGCGGAAGACGGCGTATCCGGCCGTGTGGCGTCCCTCCCAATCGGAAGTCGGATCGAACGAGCGGTCTTTGAACGTGTTCGGTTTTTCGAGCGTCCACTCGACTCCATCGCGAGAACTCCAGACTTCGTTGTTGCAGATGCGCGGAAAGAATTGCCGCTGCGCCTGTGCCGGGTTCCAACCGCCGAGCAGCCACATCTTGCCTTGAAACGACAATGCTCCCGCCCCGTCGCGCGGAGCGAACGAGGCGGTCATCGTGACTTTGACCCATTCGTACGCGACGGGCTGCGCGGGGTCGTCAGCGGCGGGTGCGACGGTCGCGACCACACCGACCAACAACCACACAAGTCCCAACCAAACACGGCTCTGTGAAATGGACAGCATCGGTTCGACCTCGCGTGACGGGTGAAGTGTCGCCCGCTCTTGCCGAAAGCGGACGTGCTGGGACATGGCGAGCAAAGCTCGCCACCAATCGGCTCTCGGCGAGAGCCGACTACTCTTTGCTCAATTCCTCAAAGAGCGCTTTGTAGTACCGCATGACTCGCAGCGTGTCGGTCGTTGGCGGACTTTCGGAGAGGCACCAGCCGCGATAGTCGACTGACCGCAATAGCGCGAACAGTTCACGATACGCATAATCGGGATCGTAGAGGTCATGGATATGCACCGTCGAACCGAGCGCGTCTTTAAGCAGATCGAAGTTGGGCTTCAAGGAGCCATTCACCATTTCGCCGGGATTCGAGTTCCAGCAGACGCGGACCTGCGGGTGCTCGGCGACTTGCATGATCTTGCGAATCACGTCGGGAGCTTGCGTGCCTCGTCCGTGAACTTCGACGCGGATTTCTTGGCCGTGATCGGCGGCGAATTGGCCGCATTCACGCAACGCCAAGCCCATGCGCTCGATCGTGCGCGACTCGTCCTCGCCTTTGTTGAAGCCGTTCGGCCGGACTTTGACTCCCGAGCCGCCGATGTCTTCGGACAACAGAATGAACTGCTTCGTCATTTCGATGTTTTGTTGGACGATGCCGTGATCGGGGCTGTGGTATTCGCAGGCGGAGCCTGGGCCGACGCACGTGACCTTCGAGTCGGCGAATCGCTTGCGGACTTCGTCTCGCTGGTCCTTTGTCAGCGACGGCTCGACCCCGTGTTTGTGAGTGCTGCGCAGCTCGACGCCCTCAAAGCCGGTCGCTTCGCAGTTTTTAATGAGCGTCGGCAAGTCCCACTCCGCGCCCCACATGTACGTCACGAGGCCGAGCTTCATGGTGGAATCTTTTCAACAAATGGTAACCAGCCGGATTGGAACACTAACCTAGGGACGCTCGTCGTGTTCTTCGACGAAGAACAGCACCGAGTTCAACGGGATATGAACCGCCACGCGACGAGTGCCTTTGAGTTGGTCCACGACGAGAACCTGCTCGTCGGCC
>CAYSHJ010000272.1:0-10358 GCA_964430385.1 uncultured Planctomycetaceae bacterium | reverse complement strand
TGTGTCTTCACCGCAATCGCAAACCTCACACCCGCACTCTCGAACCATGACCGCATCCATGCGTCCGACCCTCCTTTCAGGTCGAACGCTTGATACACCAAACTAGCAATCTCGGAAATAGATTCTGCACAGCCCCTAAGTGGCGAGGTCGGTCAAGAAATCGACGATGCTGGACTCGGTGATTTGCTCTCGAAAAAGATCGTAGAACACTTGGGAAATGACGCGGTAGGGCAGCCGGAGGACGATCCGCTGGTGGACGGCAAAACATCGAAATCTATGTCCAAACAGGCGCCCCTTCAGCTTCTGAATTTGAGGCGGCACAAATCGCCGTTTGCAGCGCGAACAGAAACTGTATTTTCCGACGTATTTTGTGATGACCTTCCGGCAACCTGTTCTCGTGAAGACCAAGTCAACAATGATGTGCTCCGCAAGTTCGGCGGACGCGTCAAGAACGTGATTCTCATGTCCAGGACACCGAGTCTTGCGCCTCACTGAAATGCGCCGCCCCGCGTTGGTGGGAATGATTCGCTTATACGCTTGGTGGCCCTTGGGAGAGCCTGGTTCCTTGGGTTCCGTCTTATTTCGGCCCTCTCGTCGAACATCAATCCGGTTGCCTTTGTAGTCGGCATGGGCAGACTCCAGAATCCCTTCCAGGGAGTCGTGGATCTGCTTTCCGTTTGCGGTCGCAATTTGTTTCGGTCGATCAGCGAAATCTACATCCTGCCGTGTCGCCGTGGTCTGGCCGATACTTCTAAGTTCGGAAATCAGCAATCGAAGGGCGTTGCAGTCGTCGAGATTGTACGTGAGCAGTCGTTGCTTCGTTTCGTCGTCCTTGGTCTCATCCCAACGGTGCCGCCAAACGAGGCTCTGAAGGCCAGAGGCGTCCGGGGAATTCCATGAGGCCCCGACGACCCTGCCCAAATCCTTCAGAGTGTTAGACCGCGTGGGAAAGTAGACCTTACCGAAAATCAGCGAATTGACGTTTATCAGTCTTTCCCGTATGGCGTCGCACGCAAGACCATGTTTCTTCGCCACTCGGTCGAGTGCCCGTGGCTCGTAGCTACCGTAATGATAAATCGGCGCTTGTTCGTACTGCGCAACGAGGAGTAGTAGGCGCGCGAAGATGGCCGCTTCTTCTTCAGGGGAGTCTGCCCAAAACGAATGACGTTCCTCGTGGCCCTGTCTGCACACCACCAGTCCAATCAGGTACTGGAAGTCGTCATCGGGAATCCCCTCAATGTCGAGGAATAGGTCGACCGGGAATTCGGCAACGGCTGGCGGTTCATGCACGTAGACCTTCCCCGTGCGCAGCGAGAGCGCTTGCAATTCCAGCGTGAAACCTGTCGGTGCCGCCTTGCCACGTCGCCTTCGTCGCCGTGGCTTGAACAAGTAAGAGAGTTGATTCACCGTGAAGATGCCCTTGCTTTGATACTTTCGCATGACCTTCGGAGTCATTCGGTCCAGAAGGCTAAGGTTGTCTTCTTGTTCCGCCTGCCGCCGGCATTGGGCCTTGAATGGACAAAGTGGGCAATGATCGTTCAGAACGACGGGCGGCGGTTCTGGTGGAAGGTCGGATGCCCACGCCCGAAGGGACGAGAGAATCGGCGATAAAGCGGTGTCAATGTTGGCCACGTTGATCCGCACGACCTTGCCACTTTTCGTGACGATGGCCCCGGTCGGGAGAAGTGATTCCGATGCTTCCCCGATCGTCTTGCACAAGAACGCCACGGCGATCTTGTGTTCGTTCGCTGCGACATTGTTGCCGACGAACAGGTGCGGCTCGTAATACTGCCGGGGCTTTGGTCCCGAACTCTGTCGTCGAATCATGACATCGACGGTGGCTTCCAACCCACCAGCCGAGAACGTCGCATCAACTACGATTTCTTCCTTTGTCAAAGTGGTTGCTTGACAAGAGGCCAAGAACCGTGCCTTGGTCTTCGCGCTGCCGTGCCCGAGAACGTCCAAATATTCGTGTGGTGGAGACATCGGGTCACCGCGCATGAGAAGGTACGCCTTTCGTGGGCAAAGAAAATACGCTGTGACCAATTGCTGTGTGATTGGCATGAGTCAGTACCTGCCATTGCTGGAGTTCACACGAACTTCGTGAAAACAATTGTGACGGAAATCGTCGCTGGCGTTGTTGTGGATCTTCCGATAGCCGAAGTGGTCACGCGGGTGGCGCAGCTTCACAGACTGCTGCTCCCCGCCCAGTGCGGGCAAAGGCTTGTTCCTTCTCGGCTTTCTCCTTCTGCACCTCGGCGAGGACCGCGAGCGGCAAGAGCACCTTGTCGCGCGGAGCGTTGGCCGGGGGCAACTCCCCTTTGGCGAACGCTCGCAGGTGACGGCCCACCTCCGCTTTGAACTCGGCCTCATTCGCGAACCCGTGAGACAGCACCTGCCGCGACTCTTCGAGCGACTTGCGGAAGGCGAGCACCTTCTGAAGCTGCGGGCCGGCGTCGGCCATCGACGCCGAATCAATGTGCTTGAAGAAGACGAAGATCTCCGGGGCCTGCGGTTTCCCCCGCCGCTTCTTCTGCCAACGCGCGGTGAAACTCTTCTTCCGTGTACGACGAGTACGGCTGAGCGTCCGGAGCCGCCTGCCCCCACCGGCGGTACACGCCAGAATGAACACGTCGCAGCGGCCAATCTCCTGATTGATCCGCTCACGGTTTGAATTGAAACGTCCAGTCTCGCGGCAAACGACGCTCAATGATGTTTCAATCTTGGTCGCGGGAAGAAAAATCACCTCCTGCGACCGCCGCCCCGTCGAGGCCAACGTGTCCTCCCAGCCGAGCGGCTCGAACTGGATGTCCAGCGCGTCGCCGAAGCCCGCGTTGAGTTCCTCCAGCACCTGCTTGAACGCCGCCCGCTCCACCGCCAAATCACCCGGTGAGGCGATGAAGACTCGAATCGTGCGGACGTCGGACATGCTTTGCCGTCCTGGAAGGGTGATCGACAACGTGGACGGATTATTCTCAGAGCCGTTCACCATCGCCAGTCAGTCGGCCGTTGCCATCGCGGATCGGCTTGGTAGACTCCACTCCGATGTGGAGAGGAGTCCAGTTTCGCCCCACGGAGGGATTCGAGATGCCAGCCAAAACCAAACGCGGGAAAAAAAATTCAGATCGCGCTCTGATTTCCTTATCGCTTTATCGATGCGTGCGAGAGTTTTTCCAGGATATTCACGGTCGAGTCGTGGAAGCCGCCATGCAAGGGGCACTGGAACGTGGATCGGAGAATGGGCGGTGTTTTGTCAGTGAAGAAGACATTCTAACTGCTGCGCGGTCCCTCCTGTCCGAGGCCACGCGGGAACTTGAGAACACTCTGCCTCGGTCAAAGCCGACCCATGTCCAAAGACGTGCATCCTGAAAGATCGATTCACGAGTTCCATCTCGGAGCACCCGAGGAACTCGAAAAACAGACGGATGAGTTTGCCAAGACGCTGGAAAACACCGCAGGCAAACTGGCCGCCTTGGACACGAGTGCTTTGGACTCTTGGGTTGTCGAACGGAAACATCTCATCCAAGCGGCCGCGCTGCTCCTTCGCTACCGCAGCGCCGAGGAAGCGATCAAGGCCCATGACGCTCTCAAGACGGTCGCGCGGCACGACGTCTTCATCAGCTTCAAGACCGAGGACGGACCGTTTGCCAATGAGGTTTGTACGAAACTGGAAAAGGCGAGATTGAGCGCTTTTCTGGCACCGAAATCCATCAAGCCCGGTGCCGACTGGGAAGACTCGTTGTTCGATGCCCTCCGACGTTCTTGCGTCGTTCTGTTCCTGGTGACGTCTCGGTCAGTGACCAGCACTTGGTGCAACTATGAGGTGGGTGCCGCCCGCGCTCTTGAAAAACAAGTCGTGTGCGCCTGCCGACACGTTTCGACCGCCGGAATTCCGCTCGCCCTCCGAAGATTCCAAGCCATTGATGTGCAGACAGAACGTCTCGTGACCAAACTCGTTCGCACGATCGTTGAGCTGCGTACTCAGACCTTTTCCGGCAACTCGTAACCTTTCCGGCGTGGGCGGTCGAGGAGTTGGTTGGCTTCGTCGTCGCCGAGGAATTTTTCGGCGGCGGGATCCCAGCGGAGATTGCGGCCGAGTTGGCGGCCGATGTTGCCGAGATGAAAGATCGTCGCGGTGCGATGGCCGCACTCGACGTCGGCGACGGGGAGCTGGCCGGACTCGATGCTGTCGAACCAGTTGTTGATGTGGGCGACGGTGTACGACGGACCGTCGGGGAGCTGCACGTTCTCGATCAGCTCCTTCGGATTGGAATGCACGCTGCCTCGGCGGATTTCGACTTTGCCTTTTTCGCCGATGAAGATCGCTCCGCTGATCGAGCCGGCGCTCAGTTCCAGGCGTGTGCCGTTGGCGTACTCGAACGCGAGTGACGGACGGCGGCAGAGTTGCCAGCCACGCTCGCGCGATTCGGGCTCGGTGTAGCGCGGCGGGTCGAGCGGCGGGCCATCGACCAGCACTTTGACCGGGCCGGTCGCGTCCATGCCGAGCGCCCATTGCACTTGATCGAACGCATGGCCGCCCCAGTTCCCCATGTTGCCGGTGCTGAAGTCGCGGCTCTCCATCCAGCCGGGCTTCCCTTCGCACTTGAACAGATTCGAGTGATACGGCCGCAGCGGCGACGGGCCGCACCACATGTCCCAATCGAGTTCCGCAGGAATCGGTTCCGCCGGCAGATCAACGATCCACGGGCTGTTGAGATTCGGCGCGATGACCTGTTGGACGTTCCCGATGCCGCCGCCGCGAATGAACGCGCAGCCGTCTCGGTTCGGGATCGTTGAACGCTGTTGACTGCCGACTTGCACGAGGCGGCGATACTTGCGAGCCGCCTCAACCATCCGCCGGCCCTCGACCACGCACAGCGTCAGCGGCTTCTCGACATACACATGCTTGCCCGCCTGACACGCCGCAATCGCGATCAGCGCGTGCCAATGCTCCGGCGTCGCGATCATCACGGCCTCGACGTCCTGGCGGTCGAGCACTCGCCGATAGTCCTGCACCACGTCTTTGATGTTGACCTTGCGAGCGGCCAGTTCCGCTCGCGTCCGATGCACGTCGCACGCCACGACGATCTGAGTCCGCGGAGGCAAGCCGGGGTCGATGTAGCTCTGCCCGCGCCGCCCACAGCCAATCAACGCCACGCCGACACGATCATTGGCCCCAGGCCGATCGCCTTGAGCGAGCACGCTGCGAGGGATAAGTCGCGGTGCGAGTGCGGTTGCACTGACGAGGCACTGTTGGATGAAACGACGCCGCGACATTCGATACAACATGAAATCCTCCGCTGGTGGATTGGTACTGACCGCGTTGCTCCCAGCCACGTTGAGATTAGGAATGGCTGCGTTCGAGTCGGCGCGTCAGAACAAGCGACCGTAGTTGCTCAACGCTCATCATCGGCTGGCTGCGGTGCAGCATTCGGTGGCAGTTCGCGCACACAATTGCCAAGTCTTCGAATCGAGTCCGAGCGTCTTCGACCAATTCCGCGAGAGGGATGCGGTGGTGACACTCCGCGAACCCTTCTCCAAGTTGTCCGCCGTAGAACGAAACGAAGTCGAAGTCGCAAACCTCGCAAATCAGCCGCCCGGTTGCGGCCAGCACAGCTTGTTTCTTGTGCCGGATTATCCGAGGCTTTCGTTCCTTGATCCTGTGCAGCCTCAAAAGAACTCGTCCTTCGGTCGCTTCAAACTCGCTCAATGCCGTAGGACTGCTCGCCGATACACCGAACAACCACACCCCGCGACTGCTGCCGTTTGAAACCAAATGGCCGTGTTTTTTCATCTGGTCCAGCGCCGTACGAACGGTATGTTTCCACTCAGGGCTGTTGTATCCGCTTTTGCAATTCTCCGAACACAGGTAACTGTCATCACGGAGCTCGGCGGATCGTTCCTTCACAATCTTGTAAATGTCTCGGAGATGAAACTCACCAGCAGGCATAAAGTCGAATCGCGAGTCCATCAAGATTCGATACAACTCTTCCAATTCTGGTCTCGCCATTTCATACGCCTCCAGTAGCCGCATTGAACAGTGCGTGTCACGGGCATGATAAGCAGTCGGCGTGTGGTATCTAACCAAATACGGCTTCAACCTGCACCGGCGAAACGGTCGGCTACTTCTCCACAAATCAAACATTGCGATATCTGACTTCGCTATTGTGGTCTTGCAAGTTGATCAGGCCGGGTTCGGCGCCTTCCGCCACTGGTGGTTATGGGGCTTCGATTTGGCCACTGATAAAACACGGATCAAACACGGATCAGGGAAACAAAGGCAAATCGCTTTCTCCGTGTTTCATCCGTGTTTTGTCCGTGGCTCAAATTCATGGTTTCTTCGCCACAAACCAAACATTGCGATAGCGGACTTCGCTGTTGTGGTCTTGCAGGTTGATCGGGCCGGGTTCGGGGCCGAACGTCCGCGAAAGGTGGCGGCTCATTCCAAATCACAGGCCCATTGAAGAGCCGCTTTGACTCGTGAGAGATCGGCTTCGGGAAGTGTTCCGATTCGCTTTTCCAAACGGACAAAAGGAAACGAGCCGATCCCTTGAACATTGGCCACGGACGCCGGATCAAGAAATGACAGGTGCCCCAACGTGACTTCGTAATCGCTGCTGCGGGCCTGAGTCGTGATCGGAACGTAAATCGCCAACGCACGGGGAGGATTGTCATCCGTTCTCGACAGGATGACGACCGGGCGCGTCTTTCCCACCAGTCCGAGGTCCGCAATCCAGACTTCACCGTGTTTGGGTCGGGGCGTCATCAAGCAGGTCCAGTACTTCCTGTTCCACGGAACGCGAACGCAGCAAATCCAACGAGTCGTGGTCCGCCAATTCGATAATCTGGCTCACCAACGATTCGACCTGCTGGCACGTCGATGGATCCCATCGCTTCAGCTTCTCGTCGAGTTCCATCGCCAAATTGGACATCAGGACGTCCTCCGGAAATCAGCATTCACAGTACCACGGTCAATGATGTTTCTTTTTATGGTGATTTGACTGTCGGTTCAACGCCGTTTCTTTGAGACGATGAAATTTGCGAGTGCCGTTTAACGATCGACTACTTCTCCACAAACCAAACATTGCAATAGCGGACTTCGCTGTTGTGGTCTTGCAGGTTGATCGGACCGGGTTCGGGGCCTTCGGGCAGGGGCGAGGAGGTGGTGGCGTGCGGCAGTTCCACGTTGTCGTGGACGACGACTCCGTTGTGCCTCACGGTCAGGCGAGCGTTCTTCGTCTTCTGGGCATTGGCGAATTGAGCGGCCGTGAAATCGACGTCGTAGGTTTGCCACGACAACGGCGGAAAGGACATGTTGATGTCCGGTTCCTTGATCGAGGGGATGCCGCCGCACTCGTGGTTGTGAGGCTTCAGCCCGAACGAATCGAGCATCTGCACTTCAAAGCGGCTTTGCAGATAACACCCGCTGTTGCCGCGGCTCGGCAGGATCGGGCCAAACGGAATCTGAAACTCGATGTGCAGCGTGCCGCTCTGATGCTTGAACTTGCTGGTCGCGCCTTGCATCAAGAGTCCGCCGTCGGTCATGCGGCCGTCTTCGAATTGATCGGCATTTTTGCCGTCGAACAGCACGACCGCACCCTTGGGCGGCTTGGCACCGAGCGTGGGACTCTTGCGAACGATCGGTTTCAATTCGCCGACCACTCTTCCGTCTGTCGTGAGCACCATCGAACCGTCTTTGATTTTCGCGGTGTACTCGTCGGTTTGGAATGTGGTCACGCCATCGACTGTCTCAGCGTCGCGTGCGGGCAGCTCGTTTTTGTCCCAACCGTCACCAGGCAGTCCTTTGGCCCGCCACACCGCACGAAACCGTCCGTTGCCGAGCGCGATGATTTGCGCGCCCAGTTTTTTCTTGCCGTTGGGCTGCGTGACTTCTCCGAGGTATTCGCCCTGAACCAGGAAGTCGGGATCATCGACGGCAGTCTCCTGGGACTCGGCGGAGCGATGGTGTGAGCCTGTGAAGGCGGCGATCAGCAAGGTCACAGCGAGTAAACGGCGAGCGAGCATGAGAAGTCTTCGACGAGGATTGGGAATGCACCCGATACGCCAGAATTGGCGAGCCGGGCTACGGATTGGAGACCGACTTCGCCGTTGGCAGCACTGCCAACCGCAGGCTTGTCGGATGCGCGGTGGAGCGGAAGACTCGGTGCGTTGCTTTGCGAAAATCTTCCGGCTTCGCGAAGTAGATGTTCTCGACAAACGTCTGCGGGTTGCGATCGACCAGCGGGAACCAAGTGCTCTGGATTTGCACCATCAGGCGATGTCCCTTCTGAAAACGATGCAGCACGTCGAGCAGTTCAAACCGGACCCGAGTCGGTTCGCCGGGCTTGAACGGTTCGGGCTTGGTGTAGTCGTTGCGGAATCGGCCGCGGATGACTTCGCTGCGGATCAACATTTGGTAACCGGCCAGCGGAGTGTTTTCAGGAGCGTCCGGCCGCACGTCGATGAGCTTCACGACCCAATCGGCGTCGGTGCCGGTGGTCGAGACCCAGAGGTCGGCTTCGAGCGGTCCAGCCACGACGGTGTCTTCCACGAAGGCGTCGGTCTGATACGTCAGCACGTCCGGCCGGCGCGAGGCGAAGCGTTGATCGTCGACCATGTACTCGATCGTCATCTTGGGCGTAATGATCTCGCAGTACGGGACGGGCTTGTTCGGGTCGCTGATGAAGTCGTCAAAGCTGGTGTCGGTTGCGGATTTGTCAGGCGGAGTGAACTGCAAGCTGTTTCCTTCACGTACGAAGAGTTGCTTTGCCTCTGTCGTCTTCGGCGGCCAATGGTCAAAGGTCCGCCAGACGTTCGAGCCGGTTTCGAAGACAGTTGCCTCTGCTGGTGCGGGGAGGTCTTTGTCTTTGAGGTATTTCTCGAAGAAGGGCAGCTCGATCTCGGCGCGATAGAACGCTCCGGTCTTTGAGCCGAACGGCACGTTGCCGAGTTTATCGCCATCGACCGAGGCCCAGCCGCCGTGATGCCAGGGGCCGACAACCAGCACGTTGTTGACCTTCGGGTTCTGCTTTTCGACCGAGTGATACGTTTTGAATGAGCCGTAGAGATCTTCGGCGTCGTACCAGCCAGTCACCGTCATCACGGCGGGGGCGACGTTCTTCAAATGCGGGATCAGAGCGCGCTTCTGCCAGAACTCGTCGCGGTTCGGGTGCAGCATCATGTCCTTCCAGAACGGGATCGTTCCCTTGAGGTATAGCTTGTCGATGTTTTCGACCGAGCCAGCCTCTAGAAACAGTTTGTAGCCATCGGGCGTCGGATAGACGTAGGGCTTGGCCGGTTCGGTGGTCGGTTTGGGACGTTCGCGGTCGTTGCTCGACAGCCAGTGAAACGCATGCGCCAGAAAGAACGACCCATGATGCAGAAAGTCGTCGAAATACCAATCGCCGACGGGCGCTTGCGGCGAGACTGCCTTGAGCGCCGGATGGGCGTCGATCATCCCGGCCGCCGCGTAGAAGCCGGGGTACGAGATTCCCGCCATGCCGACTCGCCCGTTGTGATGCGGGATGTTCTTCAGCAGCCAGTCGATCGTGTCAAATGTGTCCGAGCTTTCGTCCACGTCGGTCGGTTTGGACTTGTTCGACAGATGCGGCGTGACCTGCGTAAATTCTCCCTCCGAGGCGAACCTGCCGCGTACGTCCTGATTGACGAAGATGTAGCCCGCTTTCACAAACAGCTCGCTGGGGCCGAGCTTCGCCGGGTACTTGTCCTCGCCATACGGACCGACGTTGTACGGCGTCCGCTTCATGAGGATCGGGTACGTCTTCGTCGTGTCGCGCGGGACGAAGACCGACGTGAACAGCTTCACGCCGTCGCGCATCGGGATCATGTGCTCGTGCTTGGAGTAATGCAGCCGGATGTAGCTCTCAAGCGGCTGCGTCTCTTGCGCGACGGCCCGATCGGCGACTTCCGCCGCGAACATCCACAATGACAGAATCAACGCGGCGCGAACGGAGACTCTCATTCTCATGGGCGAAGTTCCTTCCTTGTCAAGAACGTCACGACCGACAGTCGGGGAATGCCGAACCATTCTGGCAGAAGTGTCTTCATCAAAAAAACCTCCGAGGGCCGAGTTTCATTCAGAGCCTCGAGAACATCCTATCCAGAAATTCCCGAGGCGATAAACCTTTGACGGTAGTTTTGCAAAAACACGGATTCACGCTGAGCGATGTGGCACGACACTGAGTCATCGAAGCGCGTCCGCCGCGGCGGATTGGCATCGCGAATTTTCAGGCCCTTGCAGGCAACGCCGTTAAGTATTTTGAAACGATAAAATCAGGGGTTTACATAAATTTGGAAACATGAAAAAAGCCAGACTCCGCGTTGAACCAAACTGAAAA
>CAYSHJ010000271.1:0-2260 GCA_964430385.1 uncultured Planctomycetaceae bacterium | reverse complement strand
GTTCATCGTCAACGTCTCGTTCCCGGAGGCGGTCGAAAAGGCGCTCGACATCCGCACGAGCATGGGCGTCGTCGGCGACATGAACAAATTCCAACAGTACCAAATGGGCCAAGCCATGCTGGCCGCCGCCGATAATCCCGGCGGAGGCGGCGCGGAAGGCTTGGGAATGGGGATGGGCTTCGCGATGGCAAACCGGATGGCACAGATGGGTTCCGCGCCGGTGGCGACACCGATTGCGGCCGCCGCTCCACCGCCGTTGACTGGCGGCGCGGCGTGGCATGCCGCGATCAATGGACAGTCTCAAGGTCCATTCACGCTGCCACAGCTTCAGAATAGCATCCAAGCCGGACAGATTGATCGCTCGACGCTCGTTTGGTGTACTGGTATGAGCAATTGGCTGCCAGCGGGTGAAGTCGCTCAGACGGCCGGGCTGTTTGGAGCCGCTCCGCCGCCGTTGCCGACACACTAACCCCGGCTCGCCAGAATGTCTCACGGATGACCATGCGAGGTATAGCCATGCCCGACTCCTTGCCGCAAGCAGTTCATCAGAATCCCGCCACGACCGACAAGGCCGGTCGTTCGACCGATGACGGCAAGGGGCGCATCTTTCCGTGCGAGAAGTGCGGAGCCGATCTCGAGTTCCATATCGGCCAGCAAGACCTGAAATGTCCGTTCTGCGGCTTTGAGAAGTCTCTGGAAATCTCGCCCGATGCGGTGATCGCCGAGCAAGACTTTCACGCCATGCTCGCCAAGGTCAGCGAATGGCGCGAGCAATCGGCCGGCGATGCGACGTCCGGGCAAAGCGAAGTCCGTTGTGTCGGCTGCGGAGCGAATGTTGTCTTTGTCGGCTCGCTGACGAGCAGCGAGTGCCCGTATTGCGGCTCGCCGCTGCAACGTGACAAGGTGCATGACTCGCCGAAACGAGTTGCCGTTCACGGCGTCCTGGCGTTTCAGGTCGAGAAGGAAAAGGCTCGGCTGAATTTGTCCGCTTGGGTGCGGTCGCGCTGGTTCGCGCCGAACGCGTATCGGCGGTGCGGTATCGAGGGACGTTTCAACGGCGTGTACTTGCCGTATTGGACGTACGATTCGCTGACCTTCAGCCACTATTGGGGCGAACGGGGCGACTACTATTACGTGACACAGCAAGTCAACAACCAGACGCAGACTGTTCGGCACACGCGTTGGACGACGGTCAGTGGCTCGCATCAGCGATTCTTCGACGATGTGCTCGTGCTGGCCACGAAGGGCATGAATCGCGGGCTGATGCAGGAACTCGAACCCTGGCCGTTGGGCGAGTTGATGCCATTCACTCAAGAAGTGCTGGCCGGGTTCTTGGCTCGCACGTACGAGATCGAATTGGACGATGCCTTCAAAGACGCGAAGGGGCGCATTGACTCGGCGATCGCGTCCGACATACGCGGCTTGATCGGTGGCGACGAGCAGCGAGTTCAAGACATCAAAACACGCTACGACCCGATCACGTTCAAACACCTGTTGCTGCCGGTGTGGCTGTTGGCCTATCGCTATCACGACAAGGCGTATCAGGTGATGATCAACGCCGTCTCCGGCGAAGTGCAGGGAGAACGTCCCTATAGCGTCTGGAAGATCCTGTTCGCGGTCTTGCTGGGTCTTGCCGTGGTCGGCGGTTTCGTTTACTTCCAGCAACATGGCCGCTGACGAGTCTTTCGAATCGCGGCCGCGAACTCGCTGAGAAAGTGCATGATTCGAGCGTGGAGATCTCGGTGACTCAACCGGTGACGATCAATCGCGGCTTGTTGGGATGTCTGGCATTGGGATGCCTGATCGGGGCCGCGGTGTCGTTTGTGTACGAGACTGAGGAAGTCAACATTTGGCAGGGTGCGTTCACGCGAGTCGGTATCGTGCTGACGGCGTTGTGGATGGCGTTGCCGAGGGATGGGCGTCTGGGAAATTGGGCGAACGTGTCGCTGAGCACGCTGATCCTCATCGTGGGTGCGATCTTTGTCGTCTCGCGTCGTCCCCAACAATTCCTGCCAATCCTGCTCGGCGTGGCGGCCATCGGCTACTTCCTGCGACCTCGCGAGAAGAATCGGCCGCCGCGCGCGCCGTGAACGCAATAAAAAAGGCCGAGATTACTCCCGGCCTTTTGATCGATGTTTGTCGCGTGCGCGACGTCGACCTAGCGATAACCACCGCGTCCGCCGCCACCGTAACCACCGCGTCCGCCGCCACCGCCGCCCCCACCGGGACGAGGAGCTCGCTCCTGCGCTTCATTCACCTT
>CAYSHJ010000270.1:0-4528 GCA_964430385.1 uncultured Planctomycetaceae bacterium | reverse complement strand
GTCGACGCCCTCGATTCGGCGTGGCGGGTTGTCGAGTTGCAAGATCTTTTGCAGGCCGCGCATCCCTTTCTTGGGGTCGATGGGGAAGACTTCCGGCTGTACGTGGTCTTTGAGGTTGCCGCGCATGTCGAGCGTTTCGAGCGCTTGAATCTCGTCGCGAAGCCGCGCGGCGCGCTCGAATCGCAACTCCTTCGCCGCCGTCTGCATCTCGGCTTTGAGTTCTTCGAGGAGCTGCGACTTCTTACCTTCCAGGACCATGCAGAGCCGGCGGATGTCGCGGCGATAGTCGTCCTTGCTAATCCGCAGATTGCACGGAGCCGTGCATTGGCCGATGCTGGCCAACAGACACGGACGAAACCAGCGCCAGCGTTCGTCCGATTCCTCGATGTCCAGCGAACAGGTGCGGAAACGAAAAATACGCTGCAAGACAGCGATCGCGCCGCGCAGACGTTTCGCACTCGTGAACGGGCCGAACAGCTTCACGCCCTGCGAGCGCGGCTTGCGAGTGAACTCGACGCGCGGGAATTCTTCGCGCGTCCTAATCTGCAAGTACGGGAACGTCTTGTCGTCTTTGAGTTCGGTGTTGAATCGCGGGCGGATGTCTTTGATCAGCCGGGCTTCGAGCAATAGGGCTTCGACCTCGCTGTCACAGGGGACGAAGTCGACGTCGCGAATCTCCGGCACAAGATCGCGCGTGCGACGATCGAACGCTGCCCCTGAGTTGAAATAGCTAGCCACTCGGCAGCGCAGGTTCACGGCCTTGCCGACGTAGATCACTCGGCCCAAACCGTCCTTCATGAGGTACACGCCGGTGGTCGTCGGCAGCGAACGGACCTTCTCGCGCACGTCGACCGGAGCGGCGTCAGCGGGATCGTCGCGATCAGGTCGCTCGGGCTGGGCAAAAGGCTGGGACATGAATCGCTCAATTGAAAATTGCAAATTTGCAATTGCCAATTTGCCAGTTGTGAGCACCATCACAGTCCGTCGGACAAGACGAACAGGATGGCAAACACCGCGCCCATGAACAGCATGATCTGCAAGAACAGTCGCACGGATCGATGCACGATGCGTTCGGGCAATTCGTAGCGGCTGGCGCTGTACACCAAGCTGATCACGAGGGCCAGCGGCAGCATGTACCAGAGCACATTTTGAAACGCGAGTAGCATCAGCGAATCCTCGCCGGTTTGGGAGTGTCGGTTCGCTTACTTGGCACCGCTCGTCGCCGTCGCGGTCACTGGAACTGGAGCGGAAGGAGGGGAAGAATGCGGCACGTTCGTGGGTTGTCCTTCGGGTTGTTCTTCCTCGTCGCCGTAGCCGTAGGCCGGGCCTTCCAGGGCGTCCCAGACGGCCAAGAGATTGAGCAACCCGGCGATCCAGGTGAACAGCAACGCGATTTCATAGCGTCGACCCAAGCGGCGATTCAGTTCTTGCAGCGGATCTTCTTCCAGCGGCACTTGATACCAATCCCAAAACGAGCGTGGGATCGTACCTTCCAACTGACCGACCGACGAATCAAAGCCGCGGCGCGCCTCAGCGATTCGGCACTGGATGTATCTCTCGGCACTAGAAAACTCTTTAACTCGATGCTGACCATCGAGCCGTGGCGTCACGTTTCCGCTTGCCAAAAGTCGCGGAGCAATGTCGAAGGGACCGGCCAGCGACATTTCAATCGCACGGCGTCCCTCCGATTCCAGCACGCCGCGGAACTGGCCGCGAATTTCCGGACCAAACTGACCTTCTTCAACGCTCAACTGTATCTGACCGGAGACCGGACCTTCCCAGGAGTTGTTTCCGGACTCGTGTCTGGCGTAGCCACGAAACGGTGCGCGGATCGGCAGGTCCGAAGGACCGACTCCGCGGCTCGACTTCTCGGTTGCCTGCTTGTAGCGATACGACTGCACAAGCGCCGGCAACGCCGGCAGACCGACCAAGACCTGCGACAAATAGCCAATCGTTTTCTCCTTCGCCTGCCAGCGAAAGTAAACAATCTTCCATTCGCCCAAAGACATTCCCCAAATGAACAGCCCCCACACGCCGATCGAGTAAATCGCTGCCTTGAACCAACGACCTTGATAGGCGTGGCCGGCACCGGGAATCAAATATCCCAGCGCGGCGGCCAACCTGGGATTCTTCAGACTGATACGCGGATCAGGCATGCGGCGGAAGTCGTGCTGGAGGGATCGTCACACGATCGACGAACCTTATTCGTGCGGCTCGTCACGGTCGCGGATTCTAGGGCGTGCCAGTGCAACCGGCCAGACCTCTCCGCCTTCGCAGTCCGGCAAAAGTCTGGCTTTTGTGGAGCAGCCGGGCCGTTGAAACCGCTTAGCGGACGACGTGGCATTTCGGATGCCACTTTTGGAATTCCTCGATCGCCGACTCGGAGATCACCGTTCCTTGCACATCAAGGTAACCCAATTTCGGAAAACCGTCGAGATGCGTCAATCCAGCATCGGTGACGTGAGTTTCATTCAGTCCGAGAAACCGCAGTCGAGGCATCGCGGCCAACAATTGCAACCCGTCATCGGTCACCGGCAGCCGCGTGAACTTCAAAGCCTCCAGTTGCGACATCTTGGCCAAATGCGTGACCCCTCGATCCGTGATGCTGGTGTCGCCGAGATACAGCATGCGCAGCGATGGCATGGTTTCCAAAGCCACCAAGCCGTCGTCGGTGATGCGCGTCCAATTCAAAGTCAAGAGTCGCACGTACTGCGACCGCGCGAGCACGACCAGGCCTTGGTCCGTGATCCGCGTGTTGTACAAATTGACCACTCGCAGGTCGGACAAGCGTGTCAAGGGGGACAAGCCCTCATCGCTGATCGGCGTGTTGTTCAGCCCCAGGAAGCAGGCCTGAATGTCACGGATCAACGCCAGAACCTGCTCCTCGATGTGTCCTTCGTGCGTGAAGTGCTCGCGAAAAAGGATCACGAACGTGCCACGCTCGTGAGCGATCTCGTCTTCGACATCGCGAACTTCAGCTCCCAAATCGAGGAGCGCTTGGACGGCTTTGGCATGTCGCTCCGCAGCGAGGTCATGTGCAGACGCGCAACCCCACGGGCCGAAGGCGCCGGCCACGAGCAGGGCAACAACTAGCCATCCGCATCGCTTCAACCAGCCGGGCGCGCCTGGCGGATTCTGATCGAAATGACTGTACAGACGAATGTTCATTTCACGTCGCTGAGCCCAGCGATCACGCGAGGCCAAGAACCGCGGGTACGGAAGGATGGCGAACAAGATCGCCGCGAGGAATGCGTTCCAGTGGAGATTTATCTTAGTCCAACTCCAATTCCAAAGGGATCTCTTGTCTTCCGGGTTTGACCTCTTTTTCGAATTTCGACTCTCGATCAGAGTATTTCTTGGGGACTGCCTTGCGACCCAATCCAACGACCACGACGCGGCACAGTCCGACGGCGGCTCCTTGATGGTCCTTATCGTAGGTCAGTTCATATTTTCCCGAATCGTCCGTCATTCCCATCGACGCGCCGGCCTTGGGGGATTTATCGAGTTTATCTCGCGGGCTGCGGATCGGATGGAACTCAACTTGGACACCTGTGAGTGGCTCGCCATTGAGCCGAACGATTCC
Organism: uncultured Planctomycetaceae bacterium; assembly: GCA_964430385.1. GTDB lineage: Bacteria > Planctomycetota > Planctomycetia > Planctomycetales > Planctomycetaceae > CAYSHJ01. Next base: position 945 of record CAYSHJ010000270.1, on the reverse strand, counting down.
GGTCACTTTACCAAGTTCCGGAACTAACGACTTTCCGGCAAACATTGAACTGGCCGTCCAGCCCAGCAACACGATCACGGCGAGTGCTCCCAAGGCCATCGGCGCGATTTTCAAACCGAGGTAACGACCCAGCCCGGCCCAGTCGAAACCCTCTTCGTCTTGTTCAACTGTTTCGCCGTCGCTCCACGTCTTCTTGCCCTTCTTGCCGGATTTGGAGAGCAAGTCCCCCGCGATGTTTGAGGCGGTGCCCGCGGAAGTCGTTCCCGGCGGTCGGCGCGAGGCCGATACAGCCGTCTCCGCTCCCTCAGCGACTCCTGGTGGCAAGGTGTATTTGGGTTTGGCCGACGCCTCGGTGTCGCTGCGGCGAATCTGAAAGACGTCCTCGTCCTCGGAATCGTCGGGCATCGACGCGGACTTCGTGGTTGCGCTTTTCGGATGATCGTGCGACTCGTCCGCGAGCGATTGGTCCTTGCCGAAGGTTCTCGGCGAAGCCGCGGACTTCTTCTTCTTGGGTTTTGTGCCGGCCTCCAATTCGCGATCACTCATCAGGAATTCGTCGACGTCAAAATCGTCACTGGCGGCCGAAGATTTTGTGAACGCGGCGAGTTCACTCTCGCTGTCCACAGATCCATCGTCCGGTCCGACGTGCTCGGATGATCCGTCAGGAAGTTCCGGTATCGCGAAAGCGAATTTGCACTTGGGGCATTTTCCGGGTTTGCCGGCCAAGTCGTCTTTGATCTTGAGCGTCGATCCGCATTGCTCGCATTCGTAGCGAATGGTCATGGCGCAAACTCCGGGGAGTCATTCCGCCAGCAAGTGCGGTCTTTGACGATTCGGCCGGTCAGACCTCGACAGCGCGATCGGCACTGGACTGAGAATACAGAAAGAGGCAGCTCTCGTAACAGTCTCGATCCGAAAGCTGCCTCTTGCAAGAGGAGTCGACAG
>CAYSHJ010000269.1:0-7564 GCA_964430385.1 uncultured Planctomycetaceae bacterium | reverse complement strand
TTTCATCACGAGGTCTTTCGTCCGTCGCAGCACGAAGTCGCGAGACAACCGCTGCATTTGCCGCAAATCGGGCGTGCCACCTTTGGGGATGACGCTCAGGTACTCGAACAGCGTGTGCAACTCTTCGGGCCGATTTTCGATCGGCGTGCCGGTGAGTGCCCAACTTCGGTGACGCGGGATCGAACGCGCGGTCTCGGACGTGCAGGAGTCGCGGTTCTTGATGCGCTGAGCTTCGTCCAGCACGACGAGATCGAATTTCGGTTTCTCGTCGTCAGAAAACTCGGCCCAGTCGCGGACGAGTAGTTCGTAATTGGCCAACAGCACGGGGGCCGGCATCGTCCAGAGCATCCGACGGCGCGGACCGTCGCCCTCGACAACCGTCAGCGGCAGTTCTTCGGCCCAGGCTTTAAACTCGCGTTGCCAGTTCGGGATCAGCGGCTTGGGACAGACGAGCAGCACTCGACGCAGTTGGCCACCCCGCAGCATCAGCCGAATGGCCGTGATCGTCTGCATGGTTTTGCCGAGGCCCATCTCATCCGCCAGCAACGCCGACTTCTGCGAAAAGAGCCACGCGATTCCCTCGTACTGATACGGGAACGGCTCGAACGGCATGATCAGTTCTTGCCCGGCGAGCATCGTCTGCAACGGCGGCTGCAAGAGATAAAAAAGTCGGTCTTCGAGCGAGATCGCGTCGGCCGGGGGCTTGAGCCGTGTGGCTTTCCTTGGCGGCTGTTCGCCAGCGGTGTTTGTTTCTTCGTTCGCTGCGGCTGTCGGAGCGTCGATCTTGCGGAGTTGTTCGCGCTCGCCAGGCTCAGGTTGTTTCGGCTGGAACTCGAAGCCGAGTGGAAACGTGACGCCGAACGTCTTGACTCGCGACCAGTGAGGCCGCCAACTCGGAATCACGCTCGCGCGACGGTCACACAGCGGCAGGTTGGTCGTTTCGATCTGCGGCCAGCGCCGCAAAGCGCCGTTCATGCCGGAAGAAAAGAGATCGGCCGTGAGACCGAGCGGAATGGCCGCGACGTCCAGACGCGCTCGTTCCCAAGTTCCGCCTGGGAATGCCGTCGACCGTAGCTCTGCTGCGAGTGTTTGTGCGTCGCTCTCGATGTCCATTCGCCATTCACCTTTCACCTCGTTCCCAAGCTCCGCCTGGGAATGCCGTCATGCGAAGCTCGGCTTCAAGGAAACGCGAAGCCGAACTTCCGAGAATGCGTTCCCATGCGGAGCTTGGAAACGAGTAATCACTGAATCGCCTGCCGTTCATGTGGAATGGTCACGACGATCGGTCAGTCGCTCAGCGGCATCGGCCAGGCATTCGTGAGCTCGCATCGCACGCCAGGCGACATACATCCAAAAGAGCGTCGTCGCGACTCCGAATGCACCTGCAACGAACATGAAAACCTGTGCGTCGCCTCTGTTCATTTCCGTCTCCTTGAGCAAATTCACACCGCCGACTTCATCGTCTCCCCTAACGCTTCGCGGACGCGGTTGAGCGGTTCCAGTAAGTCGGCGTCGGCGGCCAATTCTTTGGCGATCTTCTCGAATGTCTTCAGGTCTTCGCCGAATTCGGAGTTCAGCCGGAACTGTTGCTTTCCGATCCGCACCGTCTCGCCGGACAACGCTTCCACCACGCACGCGACCGGCAGCAAGATATGCGGACGCGAATCCAACATCTCGGGCCGGTCGGTCAAGACGACATGCGGCTTGACGCCAATGCGCTCGAGCAACGTTTTGCTCAGCAATTCGCCGAGGAGGAACGGCACGAGTGTCGGGCCGTACAATAACTCTTGCGTCCGGTTCGGCCGCACGGGAGCCGTGCATTGGAATTCGAGCGGTCGGCCGTAACGGTTTGTCACCAGCAAACCGGCGACGTGACCTCGATCCGAGAGCTCGATCGCGGTCAGGAAGCCGAGTCGCAGTTGTTCGTTCGAGGCAATCGTGGTGCTCATGTTCGTTCCATCGACCACTCGAAGCAGAACCTGCACGCGATGTCTGTGCCGCTCCGCTAAATCGCCGAGTCGGCAAGGTTTGACTGACCGACGCGACCGGCAGATCCGAACGGAGCGGTGTTGCTTCTCGCGAATGATTTGACACTCGCCCGACGCGCCAGCGAGGGATTGCAACCGCCATACTACGCTGTCGCGTTTTAGAGTGGTGCAGTCGCATTTTTGTAGGTGAATTCGCAAAATTTCAGGGGCTTCGCAGGAGCCACGAATGCTGAATTCTTGCGAATTCAGCTACGTCGGAGTGCAACTTCGCAACTTGAAAACTGGCGCGTCGGGCTAGCGTGCCGAATCAGCAAGTTGTTGCAACTCGCTCGCGACGAAGGCGACTCGATCTTCGATCGCGTGCCGCGAGTTCCACGGCTGCGGAAAGAGGATCGCGTCACCACCGTGTTCGCGGAAGCGAGTCACGTTCGTGTCGAAGTCGTCGATCAAGACGTGGCCGGGCTTCGCGCACAGATGCTTCTGGTGGCCGAATAGATGATCGCGAAAACCGGGATGGACATGCTGCCGCAGCCAACGGAGTTTGCCTGTCGGACTTTCGACCCCCAGGCTGGGACTGGATAGGATCGTCACTGGCCCAAACGGCCGCAGAGTTTCCAACAGTTCCGGCAACCAGGGGTACGCTTCTAGCTAGGCCCAGAAGTCGGCGCCGGCGGCGTCAATCTTGCGCCAGAACTGCGATGAACTGAGACCAAACACGGTCGGTGCATCCCACACGCCCCGTGGCCACGAGTCCAGGATCCCCTCGCGCCCGTGAAGTTGACTTGCCCCAGCGATGAAGTTCGCCAAGACGCCGTCCATGTCGAGAAAAATGTGTTGCACGGGCATTTGAGTCGAGAGTCCAGAATCGAGAACAACACATGACCAACATCATCGTTCCGAAAGCGTCGTTCGCATCGATTGGGCGATGGCTTGCGATTCGTGATCGGGCGATCGGCTGAGCGTCTCGATCACTCGCTGTCGACGTTCCGCCGGATGATTTTGGTGACCCTACGCCGCCGTAACGCGACCAACTGTCCAGCCAGGAAAAAGGTGAGACTGCCGCTTTGGTTGCGGGCTTCGCTCACGTTACGACATTGGCGTCGCAGTGTGGCATTTTTCCCGCCTCCCGACCACCAATCTTCATGAATCGTCTTGCCGCCATTGTATGTTTGGTGATGTCCGCTCTTGTCGGTGTGGCTCGCGCCGCCGATGAACCAACAGGGATCGAATTCTTCGAAAAGAAGATTCGACCGGTTTTGGTGCGGCATTGTTACGAGTGTCATTCGGTCGTTCCAAGACAACAAGCCGTTCGACCAGTTCGTACGTGAACAACTCGCCGACGATCTGCTTCCTGCCGAGACGCCGCGGCAGCGCGAAGAGCAATTAGTTGCCACCGCGCTGTTGGTGCTGGGCCCGACGAACTACGAAGAACAAGACAAGCTGGCGTTGGAGTTTGACGTCGTCGATGAGCAAATCGAAACGCTCGGGAGAGCCTTCTTGGGGATGACAATCGGTTGTGCTCGCTGCCATGACCACAAGTTCGATCCCATCCCGACTCGCGACTATTACGCACTGGCTGGCATCTTTCGCAGCACGCATCTGCTGATTCACGAGAACGTCTCGAAGTGGTTGGAGCAACCGCTGCCGATGTCGGCCGAACAAGATGCCGCCATGAAGCAGCACGAACTGGCGGTGGCTGACCTCAGGAAACAGTTGGACACCGCGAAGGCCGAGGAGAAGCGGTTGGCGTTGGCCAGGAAAGTCGCGGGAGAAGACGACGATCCGCCGGGCGGGCCGATCGCGGTCAACGAATTCGCTGGCATCAAGGAACTTGAAATACGCCTGAAAGAGCTGCAAGACAAAGCTCCGTACCGGCCGAAGGCGATGTCGGTCGGTGAGGCCATGCAGACGGAGAATACACACATTCGCATCCGTGGCAACGTTCACTTGAAAGGGGAACAAGTGCCGCGCGGGTTCCTGCAGGTCGCCACCTACGGCGCGCCGCCGACAGTGTCGGAAAAAGAGAGCGGCCGACGTGAATTGGCCGAATGGATGACAAGTCCCTCGCATCCGCTGACCGCGCGCGTGATGGCTAATCGAGTTTGGCAGCACCTCTTCGGCGAAGGGCTCGTCCGCTCGGTGGACAACTTCCGGCACGACCGGCGAAACGCCGTCGCATCCAGAGTTGCTCGACCACCTGGCCGCGAGGTTACAAAACGGCTGGTCGCGATGCTGATCGTCAGCGGAAAACTCGATCGCGAGATGTTCGGTCGCACGATCAGGGGACTGAAACAGGACGGTGTCAACGCCAACGTCGGTGACATGACGTACGTCTTCGACGACGCTCGCCGCAGTGTCTACACGCCGATCTTCCGCAACCGCCTGCTGGAGATCTTCGAGGCCTTCGACTTCGCCGACCCGAATCTGTCGATCGGCCGCCGCAACATCACGACCGTCCCGACACAGGCGCTGTACCTGATGAACTCGCCGTTCGTCATGGACGAATCCCGTGAAGCCGCTCGCGAACTACTCGCGCAACCCAACCTGACGACCGAACAACGTATCGCCACCGCCTATCGCACCACCGTCGGTCGTGCACCGACTCGGCGCGAGCACGACCTCGCTTTGCGAATCGTCACACCTAGCGCCGAGAATACCGTCCCCAGCCCGATCGCTTGGGAGCGGCTCTTACAAGCGCTGTTCGCCAGCGTCGATTTCCGATATGTGGAGTAGCGATTCTATAGCTATGCGAACGTCACCGTTTAGGCGAACGTCGCTCGACTGGAGCCGATCCCTTTGAGCCAGCGGCGTCCGCGTCGAGTCGCTTCGGTAGCGAGCGTTGCGGGAGTTCCCGCGGCGCGGCGGAACATGCGGCTAAAGTCTTGCACCAAGTGCAGCCAGCCGTCATCGGTGATCTTTAGACGCTGGAGAATCGGAGCCACGTCCGACGGGATCGCTCCCCGTTTGTCACGACGCAGTTGCCGGCCCGTCCAGTCAAGCAAACGCAAGTAGTCCGCCAAAGACATTGGCAGACAACCCTTGTTCGACGCTCGGCAGACGGAAACTCCGCAGCGCTCGTCGGCCACCTCACGAGCCAACGGCAGAGGACTCAGCCAGGCCGCGCGACTTCCTCGGCCGCGAGCTTGTTTCAATGGCGTGTTCCCTCGCCCCTCTGGAGAGAGAGCTTGGTTCAATGGCTGGTTCCCTCGCCCCTCTGGGGAGAGGGCAAGGGAGAGGGGCTGTGGAGCGTCCGCAACGCGGTCCTGCTCCAGTGACTCTGACGCCGCTTTCTCTCGCTCCGCCTGAATCCGCTCAAACACCGACGTGAACCGGCTGGACTCCGGCGTCGTCGCGATCTTCGCGCGGATCGGGTTCAGATCCACATACGCCAGACACGCCAGCACCGCGGACTCATCCAGCAACGGCTGGCAGCGATAACGACCTTCCCAAAACCGCCCGGTGCATTCGTCCTCGCGGTTCGACTGCCGAGCAATCGGCTCCGCCACACATCGCATGAACCACGACACGCTCGATAATCGCGACCGACTTTCCGTCAGCCGCTCGGCGTTCCCCGTCACCAGCAACAACTCCACTTTCGTCGGCTTCGCCGCCGAACCATCCGCATCCCGCCGACTCGGAAACAACCGCCACCACCGCTCAGCCACTTCCTCATCCGACCACTCGGCGACGACATCTGGCCGATTGCGCAAAACCAAGTGCAGGTGATTACTCATCACCGCAAAACCCATGACATCCACGCCGAACACACCGGCGAGAAACTCCAACCGATTCTGAATCCACTGCTGTCGATGGTCGCAATTCTTCCCCCTGACCACATCGGTCCCACACAAAAACGCCCGCCGCACACAACGGTTGATGCAGTGATAAACACCCACATCACTCGTCTCAATCAAATACTTCCGAGGTACCCGAGCCATCGCATCACCTCCCACATGCCCCCCAAACGCTGAGCGAAATTACAAAATACCGGCGTCGCCGTCAGCACATTATGGGTGGCCAATTTCTCGCACTGTTACACCAATAGAACGCGCTATTCATCGTGTGCCACCCCGCGCCACACGTATGTAACTCACTTCTTTTCGATGTCGCCGTTTACCACGCCAATGACCACACACTGTGGCACTCCACTTCGCAGCCGCGCTCCTCCATCTCGGGTTATCCCCGCCCCGCCAACCTTCAATTGCGTGAGGGTCTTGATTCGTAACAATTCGTCGATGCACTTGTCCGTCAAGCTCGTGTGCTCAACGTTCAGCTCCGTCAGTGGGACACTATTCAACAGTCGAATATGCTCATCACGGATAGACGTGCCCGCAATCTCTAAGACCCTGAGCCTCGAAAGTCTCGCCAGCGTCTCGCCAATTGAGTCCCAAATATTAACGCCTTTCGTGCGAACACCGGAAAGACACAATGACTCTAGACTTCTGCATAAGCCGATCGCAGCGACTGCTTCTCGGTCGCACACGGTGGACGCGATATCCAGAGACCGTAACTGTGATAGCCCACTAAGACACTGTAGTCCATCCTTTCCGATTCCCGCGCCCTTTAGCGCGACATGTTCAAGTCGAGAATGGCAACCCAGATGCCGCACAAAATCATCACCAAGCAACTCCGCATCGCCGCCTAAATTCACCCAATTCGCACTAAATCTACGCAGATCAGCGAATTGCCGAAGAGATCTCGACATGATTTCGGGATCAACGGTCGTGCTGTCAATATTTAACTCTTGTAGAGACCGAAACTGTCCTAAGGCGATAATACCGCGTCGGGACAGACGAGTCCCGCCCAGATCAATCGAAAGAAGCCGATGGCATCTTCCAAATGTCTCAAGCCCCTCGCCGGAAATGCCGTTAGAGTTAAGTCGCAAATTCGCTAAACTGTGTATTGCAGACAACTGAGAAAGACCTGCGTCGGTGACCTGGGTGCGACTCAGATCCAATGCGGTTAGCGTTAGACTATCACGTATCCAAACTAACGACTCATCCGATATCCTGGTTTCATCGAACAACAGAGTCCTCAGACAGGGTGCATTATACTTCGGAATAATCGACAACGTGTTTGCGTCAGTATTTGAGAGGCTAAGCGAGACAATACGACCAGGATGCCTAAACAAACGTGCCACTGACGTCTCCACCAGAACGCTGTCAATGATGACTTCCCTCAATTCGCCTCGTGCGCCGAGCGCTGGAAGCAGAGATGCCACGAAAACTATTTGTGTTAGTGTGATGCGAGCGCGCTCGATCGGCACCAGGCTCGTGACCCTCGCCGACGCTCCGTCGTCGCCGATAATAACCTCCTTGGCGTTTACACAATCGGACGTGAGTTGGGTCGATGAAACTTTGTCGTCCGCCGGAAGACTACCGGTGGACGTCAAGAGCAGGAGAATGTTGATAACGGCGGCCAAGTGAACACACCTATATACGAGACTTCTCATTATGTCGCCCTCATTAATAAAGCACAGTGATAGAAGGAAAGGGGTCAGGGAAAGCGCCGGTAAAATCCGGAAGAGAGTAGCGGATGAAAGTTCTGCACGAACGAAGGAATAGCGAACCAGTTCG
>CAYSHJ010000268.1:0-2632 GCA_964430385.1 uncultured Planctomycetaceae bacterium | reverse complement strand
TTGTTGCCGAAACAGCAGACCACTTGCGGCGTTGACGGTGGAAAAATTGGCCACGAACTGTCGCACCACATTTGAGGCAACGCCCAATCGTGGTGAAATTGGACGAGGGAACACTTTTATGATCGGTTCCCAAAAACTCAGCAGCATCCGAAAGGAACTGCAGCACGCGCTGGAAGCCACAGGCGAAGACCCCATTCACTGGTTGGAAGAACGCGTAGCCGCCGCCGAGCGGAAGGGCGCTCGCGCCGAGGGGCCTGAAATTCTTCAGTCGCTCCAGCGCTTTCTCGCATCGCCGCGAAAGGGGAGACCACCAGCCAAGCGTCGACGCAAGCAACGCCTCGGGCAAGCCAAAAGGTGACGCAACTCAATTCGTCGACCCCGCCGCTTCTTCTGACCACAGTTCTCGCGCACGTTGCCAATGCCAACGTGACTCTGCCCTGCAAACACCGAAGCTCGGATCAAGGCCGCCAGCAGCGAGCAGACAGCGGCTTTCGAGCAACTCCGCAACGGCCGATCCGCCGTAGGCGGACCACGACGCTCGGTGACGTGCGGACCAGCGGATCAGACACTTCCGTCGCGCGACACGGCCTTGGATCAACGCGAACACGTTGGTACATCGGATGGCTTTCCTCCTCCATGAGCCCTCACGCGAACTTCAGCGGACATCCGAACGCCAACAGCAATCTCGCGAGAACCTCACCAAAAGGGAAACATCACATTTCAGTCCGCGAGCGGTCTCGAAAACACTGCTCAACTGATTCGCATTTTTCAGCACCATCCCACCCCATTCCCGCAAACGTGGCCGCCCGGACAAGAAACGACGCTCCAACCAGAGTCTCGGCCTTCGGGAACGCGGCAAACCACTTCGTCGCACGGTCGGGTTAGAATTTCGCAGTCCGGTCAGTAACTATCAACAACAGCTCGCCGAGATTGAAAATGATCTGACGAGTTTGCTTCGCGACAGCAGCCCTCCGTGAGCTTCGCTGTGGACGCCCCGAAGCTGCGGCATCGCGAGGTCTGCCGAAATTCAGTCGCATCCCCGTGACAAGTTCGTGCTCGATCGTCGGCACCGGCGCTGACACGAAACTCTGCGCCACCACAGGCGGACGGAAAACGGCGACCACTCGCCGGCTACTTCCAATAGACCTTCATGACGTACCACACCACGAGCGGCGCAACGAAGATGGTGGCGAAGAACGGAAACCACGCCCAAAGAAACTGAGAGAACACGAATTGATCGAGCACCACGGAGCCGATCAGTCCCCAGCACATGATGAGAATGCCGATTTGCTTGCGGTTCTGTTGCTCTTCGGGAGAAAGCTGCGACCAGTATCGTTTCGGACCGGCGGCTGCGTTTGGAGTGGGCGTCGCGGCAGCCTTTGCGGCTTTGCCGGGTTTGGGGGCGGGGCCAGACTTGGTCTGTTTCTTGGCAAGGACTGGCGTCTCGCGCGTGCCGGGAGGGTAATACTTCGAGATCGACTGATTGATGGACATCGGCGCGGCGAGCACCGCGCGCACAGGTAAGTCGAACGTGACTCGCAGTTCTTCTTCGAGTTCGTGAGTCGGTTCATCGACGCACGCGACCAGGATGTAATCGTTGTCCACAAATAGCGGCAGGATCGAGTTGCGGCGCACGGTGCCGCGCGCGACTTGGTCGAGCACCGTGTCGTCCGGCACGGTCTCGCCGAGGTCGACAAACGAGAGGCCCAACTCGACGGCATACGCCTTCGTGGCGGTTTCGATGTCGGTAATTTTCATTTGCACGACGGCGTCGCGCACGGTCAAACCGCGCTTGTCGGCGAACTCCTTGACGTCCTTGACTTGCTGTTTTGTCAACACACCTTGCTCGGCCAAGACGTTTTCGGTCAGGCGAGTCCCGGACTTAGAACGCTCTTCGGCGAACTCGCGGCCTTGGCTTTCGTCGTACTCACGTTTGCGTTCCACGTCGGTCAGGCAGAGCATCGCCTTGGCCAACTCGTTGAGCAATTCCTGCGACGGCAAGGAGTACTGCCCGCTGGCGTACTTGCGGACGTGTCCGTTGAGCTTGCGATAGTTGCCGCGGATTTTGTCGGTGTTGTCCTCGAACTGGACCAACCGCAGCAGCGTGTAATGATCCGGCGGGCGCGGACCGTCCGGGATGCCCAACCAATCCTTGTAGACGTCCAATGCCACGGAAAACCTCCAGATCTACTCGACATGGTAATCCCTGGCCAGCACCGCGAAGACGTCAACGTCTTTGGTTTGCAGGCCGGCGCGGACGATTTCAATCGAGGCAACTTGCTTGCTGGTCAGCTCCATTGCCGAGCAGTGAATGCGGCCGTTGGCGTCGTACGCATACGTCACTTCGACGGGAGACCCGGCCGCGAGGCTGACCGGCAGGCCAGTGATGTAGAAATCGCCGATCTGCTCGCAAGCGTCCGGATCCATCGCGTCGCCTTCGAGCACGCTGACGTGAATCCGCTGCTGGTTCTGCGAAGTCGTGACGAACTTCTGCTTCACCTCGAACGGAATCTGCGTGTTCTTGGGGATCATGATGTGGTTGATCTTCCGGCTGCGATTCTGCGGATCAGTGATCTTGATCCCCAGCGAGTGCGAGTTGACGTCGACGGTCTGCACGGAGCGCAGGCGGTTG
>CAYSHJ010000267.1:0-5599 GCA_964430385.1 uncultured Planctomycetaceae bacterium | reverse complement strand
AGAAATTGATGTCGATGCTGGTGTGGCTTGGGAGGTTCGTCAGCGTCAATGTCGTGGGCATCTGTGGAATCGAGCCAGGATTGGCAAACGTCCCCCCCGTGTCGTTCCGCAACATGTTTCCACTGAACACGTCTGTCCCCGTTCCCAATCCAGCGTATGTCTGTACTCCCTCGATTGATGCGAAGCCCGAGAATTCGGGCGGCAAGCCGCTGTCAAAGTTTGCGGAAAAGACAGTCACACTCGTCGTGGTCACTGCTAAATCACCAAACACCAAATCATTGCCAGAATTTCCGTTGATGAAATCCGCACCACGCCCGCCTTGCAGAGTGTCATCGGACTCGCCGCCCAGAATTGAGTCGTCTCCGTCTCCGCCGTCCACGCTGTCGACGCCGCCGTCGCCATTGAGCGTGTCGTTGCCGGCCTCTCCGAGAATCGAGTCTTCGCCGTTGCCGGCGAACACGCTGTCGTTGCCGTCACCCGTGCTGATCGTGTCGGCTCCGCTGCCTGAGAGAATCGTGTCGTTGCCGTCGTCGGCGGAAATCGCGTCCGCGCCGTCACCGCCAAGGATACTGTCGTTCCCCGCGCCGGCCGTGATCGAATCAGCGCCGTCTGTTCCGTCGAGCGTGTCATTGCCGTCGCCGCCGGTGATCGTGTCGTCGCCATCTTCGCCGAAAATCTGGTTCGCGAAATCGGGGCTGCCGATCAGCGTGTCATCTCCGTGACCACCGCGCACCGAAATGCTCGCCAGTGTGAGATAATCGATCGCCAGAACACGACTCAGGTCAATTGTGTTTTCCTGATCACCGCCAGTGATGATGATGGACTGCAGGTTAGCCGCGGGCACGCTGCCGATGCTCAGGTTTGGTGTGAGCAACTCGCCCGGCGCCGCCGTCTGGATCAACACGTTGCCACCGATAACGCCCAGTTGAATGCTGTCGCCGTCGTCGGACGAGATGTTCAGTTCCGTCCCTCCGACCAACAACACAGAGACGGACGGCAGGTTCCGTACTTCCAGCCGCTGGGCGAGTGCGTTCGGATTCTTCCGGTGACGTTGACTTTTCCGATCTCGTGAATTCAGGTTGTGCAGCCAGTTCCACATTTGCATGACTTGCCCTCCGTGGCGAATGTCGGACGTGAATGGGTCACTCCGATTTGACCCAACTGACTCGGAAAATGGGCTGTGACGGTTTTGCCCAATGTCGCGATTAGCATGCTGTCTATCGGCGGTCAAAATCGGCACACGCGACAGTTCTAGTCTTGCTCGGCAGGACCGTTGCGTTGGGCAAATGCGGCTCGATTGGCACGACCGGCCGATCAGGTGCGTTGAGCACAACACGAGCAACCGACAAACGCCGAACAACTCGGACAACCCGCAAGGTTTGACAGGGACTACGAGCGCCAGGCGGCTGGATCGAGGCGGTAGAACTGCCGCAGCAACGCGTACAGCGTTGGGCACTGCGACCGCATTCGCTCCGGACGTTCATAGAAGCATTCCGTCGCCACGCAGAAGAATTCCTCGGGACTTTCGGCGGCGTAGTCGTCCAGTAGCGTGCGGCGGGCGTGGTCGGAGTCGCGAACTTGGCGGGCAAACTCGGCGGCGAGGGCCTCCAGCCACGGCTCACCGCGCTCGTCGCGAGCGGTCGAGAACCACGAGGTGGCTTGCTCGTGCAGCACGTGCGCAAATTCATGCAAGACCACGTTTTGCCCCGGCGGAGTGATGTGCTCGGCCGTCGGAATCTCGCTCCAAACCAGAATCACTGTGTGGATCCCGACAGTGCCGCCGCTGATCCACGCTTCGCCCAGATGTTCGTCTTCAATGTCGTCTTCGATCTGTTTCAACCAATCGCCGTGTGAGTAATCGACGCCGTCGACGCCGATCGGTGCGCGCCGGCCTTGATACGGAGTCGGATGCACCAGCACGTGCCGGACAGATTCAAACCACTCGTCCTCAAAGCCCAGCGCGAGCAAACAAGCATGCCCGGCGATCGTGACTCGCACCTCGTCGGTAATCTCGAACCCGCGACATCCTTCCCACGTGGTCGCACGGACGAAAACCTGAGTCCGCTGCTGCCAAATGGCCGCGACGTTGGGTGGCAGTCGGCGAGCCTGCTTGACATGCCGATCGAGGATTCCGAGCCACGGGTCCGGAAACGATTCGGCCAGCCAGCGTCGTCGTCGGCGATGTCGAAGCCATGAGAACATGGTAGTAGTGGTCAGTGGTCAGAGGTCAGAGGTCAGGGGTCAGGGGTCAGAGAACAATGGGTCTCGTTGCGTCGCAGCGAGCGATTTGTCATTGTGCCCGCGGAAACTGCGATTACTCGCACAGGAGACAGACTGATGACTCGGCGGTCAAATGCATGCTGGGCCAGCGCGGCGATTTGGTTTTTCGTCACGTCCATCAACGCGGCGGAGATGCCGAAGTTTGAAGCGAAAGTCCTCGATCCCGACGTCGGCAAGGTCTGCTACGCCGTGACGTTGGCCGATGTCGACGGCGATGGCAAGCAAGACGTCGTCGCGGTCAGCGAGAACCGCGTGTTGTGGTATCAAGCACCTGACTGGAAGCGGCGAATCATCATCGAGGATCAGACGGAGCGGGATAACGTCTGCATCGCGCCGCTGGACATCGACCAAGACGGGAAGATCGACTTCGCAGTGGGAGCCGGCTGGTCAGGCAAGAACACCGGTCAGCTTGTCTGGCTCTCGCGTGGAGCGTCGCTCGACGACAAATGGCATGTGCATTTGATCGGCCACGAACCGTGGACGCACCGCATGAGGTTTGCCAACGTCGCTGGCGAGAAGCGGCCGCAGTTGGTCGTTTCGCCGCTCAACAAGACGCAGGGAGACGGCGTGCGGCTGCTGGCGTTTTCGATCCCGCCGAAGCCAAAGACTGATCCGTGGCCCGCTAATGTGATGAATGCTTCGATGAATCGGATGCACAATCACTGGCACATCGATTGGGACGGCGACGGCATCGACGAGACCGTGACGTCCAGCCAAGAGGGCGTGCATCTGATTGGCGGGTTCATTCGCCAGACCTCGTTAATCGCTTGGCTGGCAGCAAGGAAGCTCGGCAACGGTGCCACCGGCGACAAGCCGGAATCCCAAGGGGCTGGCGAGATCAAGGTCGGCAAGCTCAAAGGCGGCACGCGATTCATCGTCACGGTCGAGCCGATGCACGGCCAAGCCTGTGCCGTGTACGTCGAACCAAAAGCGGGCGAGAAGACCGCCGACGGGTTGTGGCCTCGGCAGGTCATCGACGCGACGCTGAACCGCGGCCCCGCGCTGTGGACTTGCGACCTCGACGGCGACGGCAGTGACGAGATTGTGCTCGGCTTTAGCGATCCCGGTCCCGGACCGATCAAAGGCCCCGGCGTCTTCGTCTACAAAGCCGATGACGCGACTGCAACTAAGTGGACAAAGCACACCATCGACGACGGCGGCATGGCCACCGAAGACCTGATCTGTGCCGACCTCACCGGCGACGGCCGCATCGACATGGTCGCCGGCGGCCGAGCGACGCATAATGTCAAGCTGTACGTGAACTCGAAATAGAGGTCAGGAGTCAGAGCTCAGAGGTCAGCGCGACCATTCTGACCTCTGACCTCTGACCTCTGACCTCTGACCTCTGGCCTCTGACCTCTGCCATGAATTTCCTAAACCTCTCCGACAAGCGTGTCGTCGTCTTCGGCATGGCCAACCGCAAGAGCGTGGCCGCGCATGTCGGAAACGTGTTGGCCGAGGTCGGGGCGAAGGTGATTCACGTCGTGCGCAGCGAGGAGCGTCGAGAGCAGGTTCGCAAACTCTTGGGTGGTTTGCCAATTCATGTCTGCGACGTCGAGCACCAAGAGCAGATCGACCGCGTGCGGGACGAGATCGCGTCGCAGCACGGGCCGATTCATGGCCTGGTGCATTCGATCGCGTTTGCCGATTACTCGGCCGGTTGGTTGCCGTTTCACGAAACTCCTCGCCGTGCCTTTTTGCAGGCGGTCGACGTTTCGTGCTTCTCGTTCATCGCGTTGGCGAATGCGTTTCGCGAGCTGCTCGACAAAGAGGCTGGCAGTGTTGTGACGATCTCGATCTCGACGACTCGCATGGCCGCCGAGAATTACGGCTACATGGCTCCGGTCAAAGCGGCGCTCGATTCGTCGGTCTGTTTCTTGGCGAAGTCGTTCTCGAAGTTCTCGAACATCCGATTCAATGCGGTCTGCCCTGGCTTACTGAAGACATCGGCTTCCGCCGGCATTCCCGGCTACGTCGACAGCTATCTGCACGCCGAAAAAGCCACGCTCCGCAAACGAGCCGTTGAGACAGAAGAAGTCGCGAACGCCGTCGCGTTTCTGCTCAGCCCGCGCTCGTCCGGCATCAACGCTCAGGGTTTGGTCATCGACGGCGGCATGGCAATCAATTACTTCGACGACAGTTTGATTCGGCCAACTTGACCGACTGACTGGCGACTTCCAGAATGTCCCCGACATTGTCACGAAGCTGTCGGATGCCGAACCGACCGAAACGAAACTTTTGGAGGCAACATCAATGCGTCAACTTATTCGCGTTTCAATTCTTCTCGCCGTATTCGCTGGTTGCTTGATCCCGGCAATGGGCGAAGCTCCGCAAAAGATTGCCGAAATCGCCAGCGTCGACGACCTCGTCGCCGAGATCGCCGCGAAAATGACGCTGCTGGAAGGGCAACTCGCCAGCGCGGACAGCTTTGCGAAGACGATTGAGAAAAAGGAAGTCCCTCAAGCAGCGGGAGTCGTCGCCTGCATGGCGCAGGCAATTGTCGAGCATCCGGATCGCTCGAAGGCCAAGTTCCACGCGGCCGACGTCCGCGACGCGGCGATCTCCGTGAGACAAGCCAAGACCTTCGAGGAAGCCAGCAAGGCGTTCGCTCCGTTGAAGGAGGCACAAGCCGGCAAGTCGGCCGGTACCGCCAAAGCCGAGCACGAATGGAACAAACTGACCGGCCTGGGCCGCATGATGGAAGAGATCAACGGCCGTTCGTCCACTCTCCGCCGCGGGCTGCGTCGGCTGCAGAAGCCGGAGGAGACCGCTCGTGACGCGACCGTGCTGGCCGTGCTGGCCTTGGCCATGGAAGTCGACACTCACGAGGTCAAGGATCAATCGCAGTTGCCGCTGTGGAAGGAACTCTCGACAAAATATCGCCACGAGATGTTGGAAGTGGCTAGAGCTGTGCGCACGAAGGACTCCGCCAAGGCGGCCGAGCACTTCACCGCTGCCAACGAAGCCTGCAACAAGTGTCACGAACAAATTCGGGACAAGGACAAATAACTCGCCAGCACGTTCTTGGAAGTTCAAGCTTGAGTGGAGATTCGCTGTTCGATCATCGGAGTGATTGCTTCCCGCTCTGCAAACGTTTGAAATCTTTGCGTGGCGCGAAGATTTCTCCCTATTCCTTGCTTCCAGTGGTCTCGACACATCTCATTAGCCCCGTTCACGGGGTTTCCCGCGAAGCGATTAGGCCCGGCGTTCACGCCGGGTTTACGGAAACGGCAAACACTGATCGCAACCCCGTTCACGGGGTTTCTCGCCAAACTGGCTTCAGTCCAGCAGACGCCGCACAACGGCTGAAGCCAGCCAT
>CAYSHJ010000266.1:0-4756 GCA_964430385.1 uncultured Planctomycetaceae bacterium | reverse complement strand
GCCCAAGGTGAAGCTGGAAGTTGTCGTCGACGACGCCGACCTGCAAAAGGCGATCGACACGATCACCAGTCACGCGCGCACCGGCCAGATCGGCGACGGCAAGATTTTCGTGTCGAGCCTCGACGAGGTCATCCGTATCCGTACTGGCGAACAAGGTGGCGGTGCGGTGTAGTCAGCCGTGGGCGAGTCAATCGGCCCACGGAATTGGCGCGGCGTTCGCACGCCTGGACTTTACCTCACGCGGCCATTTGTGAGACATTCACGTAGCTTGCGGCCTTGTGCCGCATCCGCTGGACTTTACCTCACGCGGCCATTTGTGAGACATTCACGTAGCTTGCGGCCTTGTGCCGCATCCGCTGGACGAAGAACGGCCACAAGGGCCGGCGCTACAGTTACGATGAATGTCTCATCTCGGGCCGCGAGAGGTATAAGCCGGAAGAGAAGTCGCACATGGCCGGTTCATCGACTCTTGCACCACCGAATCTCTCCAAGCTCGAGTCTTTGAAGTCTCGCGTGGCGGAGATTCGCGTTCGCGCGCTCAAACAGTTTCAGCAGGGCGCGGGCGGCGTGCAGACGGCGACAGCGTTGTCGGATGGCTTTCGCGCGTTCGTGATCGAGTTGTGGCTCGACGCGTTGCAAGTCGTCGCGCCGGACAGGGTGAAGACACTGGAGAACAAATCGGCGATTGTCGCGGTTGGCGGGACCGGACGCGGCGAAATGGCGCCGTTTTCCGACCTCGACCTGTTGTTCCTGTACGCTCCGGCGGTCAGCGTCGACTTTCAGCAAGTGACCAATCAATGCTTGCGAGAACTGTGGGACGCGAAGCTCACGCTGGGACATAGCGTGCGCACGGTGCGCGACTCGATCGTGATGGCTCACGCGGATTCCTCGTTCGCGACGTCGCTGGTCGAGATGCAATGTCTGTGGGGTTCCACACAATTGGTCGCGAAGCTGCGGCGTTCGTTCGAGCGATCGGTGATCCGGTCGCGTCGCGCCTTGTTTGTCAATGCGTGTGTCTTCAACCGTGAGGAAGAACGCCTCAAGAACGGTGGCACGGTGCAGCAGCTTGAGCCGGACATCAAGTCATCGCGTGGCGGCTTGCGCGATCTGCATTTGCTGCGTTGGGTCGGCTTTGCCTGGTACGGTTCGCCGGAGATCGACTCGCTGCAATTGAACGGAGCGTTGTCGCGCGAGGACGCTCGCAAGCTGACCGCCGCACACGAATTCCTGATGAAGATTCGGGTCGACATGCACTTCACCGCGGGTCAGCCGCAAGAACGACTGACGCGCGACGAGCAATTGCGGATCGCTCGCGAACGGCGCATCGTCGGCACTCCGGCACAAAGCCCCGTCGAACGACTGATGCAAGATTACTTCCAGCACTCCACAGCGATTGCCGAAATCGTCCACCGCTTCGTGTCGAGGCACCGCCAGCCGCCGTGGTGGCGACGACTGCTGGAGGCGCTGTTCACGCAGCGGAAAGAGGGGCATCTTTTGATCAGCCCGACGTTGCTGAATGTCTCGTCCAGCCGACTGGAGGTCGTGTGCTCCGACCTTAAGCAAGTGCTGCAGCTCTTTTTGACCGCCGCGACGAACCGGGTGACGATCGCTCCACGAGTGCTCGAACATATTCGGCGCGCGGCGCCGGGCTTCAGCCGCGTTCTGAACGCCGAGCATTCCGGCTTGTTTCTGGAGATTCTTAGCCAGCGCGGCAAGTTGGCGGACACGCTTCGCGGCATGTTCGAGACCGGTGTGCTGGAAGTCGTGCTGCCAGAGTTCGCTCGCATTCGATGCTTGTTGCAGTTTAATGCGTACCACAGTTACACGGTCGACGAACACACGCTGCAAGCCATCGAGATGATCGAGTCCTTTGATTCCGAATCAGGCTCCCTCGGAGCGGCTTATCGGGAGATCAAGCTCAAACACGTGCTGCATCTGGCGGTGCTGCTGCACGACATCGGCAAAGGAGGCATCGAAGATCACAGCGATGCGGGCCGAGGCATTGCCGAACGAGTCGCCGTGCGGCTGGGGCTGCCTGAGCCGCAACGCGAGCTGCTGATGTTTCTGGTTCACAAGCATCTGGTCATGGCGGACGTCGCGTTCCGCAAGGACATCTCGGACCTCGGCGAACTGACGCGTTTTAGTTATTTGGTCGGCAGCCCGGAGTGGTTGACGATGCTGTACCTGCTCACGGTCGCCGACATCTCCGCCGTCGGGCCTGATGTCTGGAACGATTGGAAGTCCGGCTTGTTGGCTGAATTCTACGACCGCTCGATGATGATCCTCAGCGGCAAGCATCCGCAGTTCCTGGAAGCCGAACGCATCCTCAAAGTCCGCGAGCATGTCCTCGCCACGATCATTCCGTCCATGGCCACGGATGTCGAACGTCTCAGCTTGACACGTTGGCTCGACCAGCAGTTGGACGAGTTCCCGGCTCACTATCTGACGGAGACACCGATCCCGCGCATTGCGTCCGATCTGGACATCATCCGTCGTTTACAACCCGGCGACATCGTCGTTGAAAGCCTGTACGAGCCGGATACCGACACCGTCGAATATCGCATCGTGCTTGACCGCCAACACTCCGAAGGCTGCTTCCATCGCATCGCCGGCACGCTGACCTCGCAGCATTTGGAGATTCTCTCCGCTCAAATCTGCACGACGACGGAAGGTATCGTGGTCGACGTATTCCGCGTCCACGATCACGACCACCGCGGCCTCGTCCCGCGCGACCGCATGGACAACGTCGGCCGAGCGATTCGCCAAGCGCTTCGCAAAGAAGTCCGCGTCGACGAACTATTCCAGCGCTCGCGCCGCTTCACTTGGAGACAAGCCAAAACCCCGATCTCCGAGCTGCCCAATCGTGTGACAATCGACAACGATTCCTCCGACCGCTGCACCATTCTCGGCGTCTTCGCCCACGACCGCCCGGGACTGCTCTATACGATCAGCCGAGCGATCTATCGCTTGGAGCTGTCGATCGAGTTGGCCAAGATCGCCACGCACCTTGACCAAGTGCTCGACGTTTTCTACGTCACCAGCAAAGCCAACCAACGCAAACTCACCGACGCAGCCCGACTCGCCTCGATCCAACTCGAACTCGAAAACACGCTCGCCGAATTCGACCTGACCGGACACAAAAAGTTTGTCGGCTGATCGGGGATTCATTCTTCAACGATCGCTGGGGATGATTCGCGCGGCGTCGGGTCGGCGGGCAGCCGCGAGATCAACAGCAGAGCCAGCACCAGCATTGCCGCCGATGTGTAAAAGCTCGCGGGGCGGCCGAAGTTGTCGGAGATCAAGCCGAAGGCGAGCGACGAAAAGCCGGTCAGCGCGCTGAGCACGCTCAGGTAGGCCATGTTGACACGCACGAATTCCTTTTCGGACGCAGTCGTCACATAGTTCGGAAAGTAGGCTCCGAACAATTCCCCGGAACCGAGCAATCCAAATGTCAGCAGGAACCACCAGCCGTTGCTGTTGAGCGCCCAGCCCATGCCGATCAGCAGGATTGACGTCGTGGCCAGCAACGTAGCTCGCGGGCTAGCGGTCGCAAGCAGCCAGCCGAGCACCACACCGGTCACCGCCTTGAAGCCAAATCGCAAGAATGTCTGCACTCCGACCGTGTCGGTCTTATCGCCGAGCAAGTCTTTGGCGTGCAGCGACACGTTCGAGAAGATCGCATTTCCGCCGGAATAGACGATGACGTAAATCACCACGGCGAACAACACGACTCGATTGCGAGCAAATTGCTTCAACCCAGCGAAGATCTCGGCCAGAGGCGTCCCGGATTCGGCGGCCGAATCGGCTGCGATCGGGACGGGGAACAGACTCAGCACGCACCCGGCCACCATGAACAGTGGCGCAACGGCGGCGAACATCGCCAAGTAGTTGTGCGGAAACTCCAAGTCGAACGAACGGCCGCCGAGCAGCTTGCCATCGAAGACGGCATCTTGCAGCAGTGCACCGACGCAGGCGAACACCGGACCGGCCCCAAACGCAAAGCCCAACGCCGCGCCGCGACGTGACGTCGAAACCCCGCGCCGCAACGAATCCCACAATGCCGTCATCAATACTCCGTTGCACATGCCAAACACCGCGCCGTGTGCGATCACCATGATCGTCGTCACGCCGGACGAGGCTCGCAACCAGATCGTCACCGCGACTGCCCCCGTGATTGCGGCCATCACACTGATCGAAATCCAGGACAGCGGTTTCAAGAACCGAGGCTGCGGATACATCCACGCGACCACAACAGGCACAATCGTCATCCATAAATACATGGCGGAGGGCAGGCTGCAGATCGTGTCGCTATTCCCCAACCTCTTCAGCAGATTCGTGTGAACCAATCCGATGTAAGTGATCGGCGCGGTGAGATACACGATCCCCCAATAGGTGGCGAAGCAGCCGATGTTCCGACGCTGCACGCTGACCGGCAGCGGACAATCGTCGCTCGGATCAGCCGGTTCGCGAGGCAGCTCGTTGGGATCGCTCATAGGCGTTTGTCTGGATACACGACTCTGTTCGTCTTCAGCACACTAACCCGAAGCGTCAGCGAGGGCGAGCGCTCCGACAAGCGATGAGTTCCAAGTTCTGTGAAGCGCTCGCCCTCGCTGACGCTTCGGGTTAGTGGAACCACATGCTACGAAACGCCCAGCAACTCGGCCGCGTTGTTCCAGAAAATGTCTTCCACCGCCGCATCACTGAGCCGTTCGGACCAGCAGGCCCACTTCAGCGAGCGGAGATGTTCCAGGCCGAT
>CAYSHJ010000265.1:0-10926 GCA_964430385.1 uncultured Planctomycetaceae bacterium | reverse complement strand
GCACACGCTCAACGGATCGGCTTCGCGATTCCGATCGACGACGCTCGCAAGGTCATTGCCGAACTGCTCAACGCGGAGCGGCTGAGTCAGACGTTCCACGGCGCGATCCTGACCGACGTGAAGAAAGGCGCACAGCAGTTTCTGCGCGTCGAGGGCACGAAGCCGCTCAGTCCCGCCGAACAAGCGGGCTTGAAGCCCGGTGACATCGTGGTCAAAGTCGGCTCGATGACGGTCACCGACACGGCCGACTTCGAACGCGCCTGCCTCGGTCGTCCGGTCGGCGAGAAAGTCAACCTCGTTATTCGCCGCGGTGAATCGACTGAGACCGCACCGCTGACGATTGCGGCACTCGCCGGAGGCCGGCGGCCGACGACTGACTCGACACCCACGGTCGTCCGCGCAAACAACGACGAAACCGCGACGGAAAAGGCGTGGCGCTTGATGGGCGTGAAGATCGCCCCGGTCAGCGAGGCCGAGAAGAAACAACTCGGCAGCAAATACCACGGCGGGATGAAAGTCACCGACGTGCGGGCGCAAAGCACCGCCGCCCAGAACGGCGTCCGCACCGGAGACGTCTTGGTCGGCTTGCACGTCTGGGAGACGATCAGCTACGACAACGTCAATTACGTGCTCGACCATCCGCAACTGAGCACTTTCAATCCACTGAAGTTCTACATCCTGCGCGGCGACGAGACGCTCTACGGCCACGTGCAGGTGCCGATGGCGACCGCCCAAACGCCCGCGGAGACGCGAACGAGGTGACCCGTGGCTGACCGCAACGAGCTTGCTCTGATCGACTGGATCCGGCAGCAAGCACGGTCAACCCCTGGTTTGCAACTCGGCATCGGCGACGACGCGGCCGTCTGGCAAGTCGCCGAAAAGCAACTGCTGTTGACGACCGACGTCTTGATGGAAAACGTCGACTTCCGCTGCGATGAGGCACCGGCAAAGCTCATCGGCCGCAAGGCGATGGCCGTGAACCTCAGCGACATCGCCGCCATGGCCGGCCGACCGTTGACCGCCCTCGTCGGCGTCGCCTTGCCGCGTTCGCGCGGCTTTGAATTCGCTCGCGAATTGCACCAGGGCTTGCAATCGCTGGCCGACGAGTTCCACGTCGCCATCATCGGCGGCGACACGAACATCTGGGACGGCCCACTCTTCATCAGTGTGACCGTCATCGGCGAGGCCACCGAACGCGGCCCCGTCCTCCGCTCCGGCGCGAAACCCGGCGATTGGATCTTCGTCACCGGTCCACTCGGCGGCAGCATCACCGGCAAGCACCTGGCCTTCACGCCGCGAGTCCGCGAAGCCCTCGAACTGCATCGCCTCGTCGACCTGCACGCCATGATCGACCTCAGCGACGGCCTCTCCGCCGACCTCTACCACATCCTCGACGAAAGCCACGTCGGCGCGACACTGTTCGCCGAGGCGATCCCCATCACCGACGCCGCCCGCCAAATGACCGATGGCCGCACCCCACTCGACCATTCCCTCGCCGATGGCGAGGATTTTGAGTTGCTCTTCACGGTCGAACCATCCGAGGGGCGGGCGTTGCTAGCGGGTCACTGCTCGGTTTCAGTGGTCCACATCGGTGAGATTGAGGAGACTGCTGGTTGTCAGCTTCGCCACTCGAATGGGTCTGTGATGCCGTTGCCGCGCACGGGTTGGGAGCATTCGTTTTAGTCCCACAGCGCACCTTGTGTATGCCGGTCACCTCTCCCCCGCGTCGGGGGAGACGGGACAAGACGGTCCAACGTGCGCTGTATTATTAGACGCGCTCGACAAATGTAGCGCTGTCGCTGCGCGACACGAAAGCCGAACGCCTCACCGAGTTCGTTGTTGATCGATCCATGAGAATGAATCGACGTTTTCCACGCGACCGGCTGTTATGTCGCGGAGCCACAGGACGACCTTGCGACTCCGCCGTGCAGCAATTGCTGTGACTCCGCATCCGCCTTGTGGATGCCTTGCAGCGTCCGTAGAGTCCAAGCCGTGAGTGAGTGACTTCGTGACTTCCGACAGTAACGATGAGAGAGAATTGCCATGACTTCAGTCTTGCGACGTTTTCCGTGGGTGATTTTGAGCATCGTCGTCTGTGGCCTGGTGATCGCCGAGGACAATGCAATCAAGCCGACGCAGGCCGACGTCAAGTATGGCCCGGCCGAGCGGAATGTGCTCGACTTCTATCAGGCCAAGTCCAAGCAGCCGACGCCGCTGGTCATCTACATTCACGGCGGCGGATTTGTCGGCGGCAACAAGAACGTCGCCCCGGCGCAGGTCAAGGGCTTTCTGGATGCTGGTATCAGCCTTGCCGCGATTCATTACCGCTTTGTCGATGGCAAGGACGTGATCTTTCCCGTTCCACAGCACGACAGTGCCCGCGCGTTGCAGTTTCTGCGGAGCAAGGCGAAGGACTGGAACATCGACCCCAAACGCGTCGCCTGCTTAGGCGGCTCCGCCGGAGCGGGCATTTCGATGTGGCTCGGCTTCCATGAAGACTTGGCGGACCCGAAGAGTGACGACCCGGTGTTACGCGAGTCCACTCGCATTCAAGCCATCGGCACGTTTGGTGGCCAGGGCACCTACGACCCGATCAAGATCAAAGAACTGATCGGTGGCCGAGCGTGGGAGCATCCCTCAATCTTCAAGATCTACGGAGTCACCACCGCCGACGAAGCTCTGCACCCCACGCCGGAACGGCAAAAACTCTACGACGAGTGTGCCGCGATCACGCATCTGACCAATGACGACCCGCCACTCTACATGGTCTACAACGAACCCGACGGTCCGCTCCCCGCCGACGCCAAACCCGGCCAAGGCATCCACCATCCCAACTTCGGCAAGCAACTCAAGTCCAAGATGGACGACCTGGGCATCGAAAATGTCTACGTCTACACGCCCGACGCCAAAGGCCGAAACGTCGCCGCCGAGATGCTCGATTTCTTCCAGAAGCAGTTCGACAAAGCGAAGTGAGTTGGAGCCATATTCTTGTTTTCCCGTTCATGGCCATCTACGGTCTTGCGGTCGGCGCGGCATATTGCACCGGGTTTTGCCTTTGGCGAAAGCTCCGAGGTCGGTAAAAGAGGGCAGCTCAATCCGTGGTGGTGAGTCGCCGAATTCCCAACAGGTGGTACTAGTGCGATTCGCTTTACCGGCATCGCCATGCGAGCTCTCAGCTCGGACGAACTCGAAGTGCCCGCTCAAACCATTCGCGAATCGAAGCGCGAAAACCGGGAAGCACATCTTCGCCGTCGAGATGCTCGTTCTCGCTCTTCGTGACGAACGACTCCGGCGAACGATAAACGCGCACGGTGCGAGTCGGCGGATCGACGTACCACACCAACTTGACGCCCGCCTCGAAGTAGTCCTTCAGCTTGCGAGCCATCTCGGCTTTTGTGTTTGATTCACTGATGACCTCGACGGCCAAGGTGGGAATCCAATCGGGGACGGCGGTGTATGGATCGGCATCAGCGGGAATATTCTCGTAGGCAATGAATGTGACATCCGGGAATCGCACTTGTTCCGGAAAAATCCGATGTGGTCCGTCAGTTGTCGCAGCAATTCCCAAGTCGTGTTCGTCCAAGTAAGCGGCCAATAGGTGACCTAACCGGAATGCCAATCGTGATTCGACGTGTCCCATCGGTTTCTCCACCAGCACGCCATCGACGAGTTCACACAGACGCTTCGGTTCGCGATCGCATAACCGCTCGACATCTTCGACGGTCGCCGTTCCGGGCGCCGGAAACATGCGGATGCGTTCCAGCGGAACTTGGCCCAGCCGCTCCCACATGTCGGCGAACGACATCTCGGAAGAGAGTTCAGGCGGAGAGGTACTGACCGACATCGGTGAATCCCCACAGGAATACGGGTAGTGGGTCAGTTTGGGTGGCACGCCCTGAGTCATCGAAGGGCGTGGAATCATCCTTGCGAGTACCGACGCCCTTAGCAGGGCGTGCCACCCGCGACTTTTTCAAATTGACCCAGTACCGAAATAAGTTATTGACCGCATCGCAGTCTATCAGGTGGATGGCTTTCGGCGCATCCAAATTACGACCAGGCCGCGCCGTTCGGAAACTCGAATTCGGCCAATGACTCCGGTTTCATGGTGATGCTGTAGCCTGGAGCTGTCGGCGGCATGTAGTGGCCGTGTTTCATCACGAGCGGGTTGACGAAGTGCTCGTGCAGGTGGTCGGCGTATTCGCAGAGGCGGTTGTCCAGCGAGCCGCTGACGGCGATGTAGTCGAACAGTGCGAGGTGTTGCACGTACTCGCACAGTCCGACACCGCCGGCGTGAGGACAGACCGGAATGCCGAACTTCACTGCCATTAACAGCACAGCCAGGATTTCGTTCACACCGCCGATGCGGCAGCTATCAATCTGGCAAACGCCGATCGCGCCGGCTTGTAGGAATTGCTTGAACATGACTCGGTTTTGACAGTGCTCGCCGGTGGCGACTTGGATCGGAGCAATGGCCCGCCCGATCGCCGCATGGCCGAGCACGTCGTCGGGGCTGGTCGGCTCTTCGATGAACCACGGTTTGTATTCGGCGAGTTGCTTCATCCACGCGATGGCTTGCGAGACGTCCCAAACTTGATTGGCGTCCATCATCAGGCGGCGGTCCCAACCGATCTCCTCGCGGATGATGCGGCAACGGCGGATGTCGTCGGCGAGGTCTCGGCCAACCTTGATCTTGAAGTGCGTCCAACCGCGAGCTGTCAGCTCGCGACACAGCAGCCGCAGCTTGTCGTCGTCGTACCCCAGCCAGCCGGCCGACGTCGTGTAGCTCGGATAGCCTTCGCGCTGCATCTCGGCGATGCGAGCGACCTTCGTCGGTTCTTGACGCTGTAATAACTCAACCGCTTCGCTCGGCGTGAGGACATCAGTGATGTACCGAAAGTCGATGCAGCGGACGAGTTCTTCCGGAGACATGTCGCAGAGCAGCCGCCAGAGCGGTTTGCCCTCGACCTTGCCGTACAAATCCCACACCGCGTTGACGATCGCCGCCGTCGCGAGGTGGATCACTCCCTTCTCCGGTCCAATCCATCTCAATTGACTGTCGCTCGTCACATGCCGCCAAAAGCGACCAAGGTCTGCCGTAAACTCCTCCAGTGTGTGCCCGACGACCAAGTGCCGCATCGAATCAATCGCGCGCACGCAAAGGTCATTGCCTCGACCGATCGTGAACGTCATCCCGTGCCCCTCGAGACCGTCGGGATGATCCGTATTGAACACGACATACGCCGCCGAATAATCCGGGTCGGGGTTCATCGCGTCCGAACCGTCGAGACTGCGCGAAGTCGGAAAGCGGATGTCGTGAGTGACGAGGTCAAGGATACGAGTCGGCATGACGATTATTGCCGGGAGGTGTTCGCGGAAGTCTTGGTGCTAGAAGAACATCAAGACTTTCGTCCTCGCTCCTTTAGAGTCTTCGGTTGTCAATTATGCGCGCCGTGCGCGCAATACGTAGCCGAGTCGCTCCGCGACTCGGATTGAATCGGCGTCGCGGAGCGACGCCGCTACGTTGCGGCCGAAGGCCGCGTTAGGGCAGATCGTGGTCTGGATGTTCGGCCACCTGCACGCCAGCCTCTCCGACCGGCATCGGCCCCTGAAGTTTCCGCTTGCGGCGGTCTTCCCGTTTTTCGTCGGCCTTGCGTTTCTTTTCCATCTCTCGGTTTCGTTTGGCGAAGGTGTTTTGATTTTTAGCGATGGTAATCCTCCTGTGACTTCGGGGTGGTTGTCGATAATGGGCGTCTCGTCTCTCCGACGAGAGTACTTTTCACAAACACAGGAAGCCGACGATGCCGCCGGCTTCTCTGTGTTTCGGAGCCGTTCAACGATTACGCCAAGCGGACATTTTCTGCTCGCGGTCCCTTCGGGCCTTGTCCGACTGTGAAAGTCACTCGCTGACCTTCACGGAGCTCTTCAAACTTGACACCGTCAAGGTTTGACATGTGGAAGAACATGTCGCCGCCGTTCCCGGTGTCAATGAATCCGAATCCTTTGTCCGTCACTCTCTTGATCGTGCCTTCAGCCATTACATTCACCTTCTCAAAACAAACGTGCGCAGCGCCCCCAGACAACAGCGTCCGAGCTTGCTGGACGGGGATTGTAGCGAGTGCCAGTGAAAAAGGATTCTGTTCGTTCGTCCTCCACCAAAAAAAAATACACCCGACTCGGATCACCGAGTCGGGTGTCGAAAACGGACCGTGCGGCCCACACTGGCTCAAATTCGTTCCCAGGCAGAGCTTGGGAACGAGTGACGAGCAAACTTGGGATCGCGGAGCGATCCGGCTTCTTTCTAATGCTGGAACAAGAACTCCTTCGAATTTAAGATCGCCCATCCGACGTCTTCGAGCGCCAAGCGGCGGTCTTGCTGAGCGGCGACGTGACGCTTCGCCGCTTCCAGTTCGGTTGGCGTCGGCTTGCGCGACAGCGCGGCGAGGTACAACGTCGTGATCACCTCGTCGTCGGGCTTGTTCTCTTTCACGAACATCGCGATGCGACCGGCGTCCGCGCGCAGTTTGCCGTGAACCGTCGGGCCGTTGATCATTTGCAAAGCTTGCGACAAGTTCGATTCGCTCGACCGCTCACACTGACAAGCCATCTCGCGTTGCGGTTGGCCGAAGATCTTCAGGAAGTAGTGATCCGTCGGCGGATCGGGCAGTGCGACGGCTCGCGTTCCGGGCGGCAAGCCGGGAAACGCTTCGGGCACGCTGGTGACTTGGCAGATCGCGTCGAGTAGTTGCTCGGCCGACAACAGTCGCGTGTTGGCGTGCGAGCTGTAAATCTCATCGTCCTTGTTGAAGTTGTTCTTCCGCGAGCTGAGCTGATACGTGCGGCTCTTCAGAATCGTCCGAACCACAAACTTCTGGCTGAATCCGTTCTTGATGAACTGCGTGGCCAGCTCATCGAGCAGCTTGGCGTTCGATGGCGGGTTTGAATCGCGGAAGTCATCAACCGGCTCGACGATGCCTCGGCCGAGCAGATGGCCCCACACGCGATTGACGGTCGCCTTCGCGAAGAACGGATTGTCCGGAGCCGTCAACCAGTTCGCGAACACTTCGCGCCGATCCAGTTCGTTCGGAACGTCGACGTCACCCTTCAAGAGCAAGTGAACCTTCATCGTCTTCCCCGTACGCGGCTGTTGGATTTCTCCGGCGGCGGTCGGGTAGATGATTTCTTCTTCGGCTGTGTCGCCCTTCTGCCGCGCGATACGTGTGAACGCAGCGGCGATGCCGTAATAATTATCTTGCGACCAACGCTCGAACGGGTGGTTGTGGCATTTGGCGCATTGAATGCGAATACCGAGGAACAACTGAGCGGTCGTCTCGACCGCGTCGTTCGGGTCGCGACTGGCGCGCCAGTAATTCGCGGCCGGGTTTTCAAACACACTGCCGCTGGCGGTCAGCAACTCGCGAGCGAACAGGTCAAACGGCTTGTCGGTGCGGACCGAGTCGTAAACCCAGCGGCGAAACTTGTGAGTTCCCGTGCCGGTGAGCTTCTTGCTGTTCGAGCGCAGGATGTCACTCCACTTTAGCGTCCAAAACTCCGCGAAGTCGTCGCTGTCAACCAGGCGGTCGATCAACTGATTTCGCCTGTCGGGAGCCTGGTCATTCAGATATGCGGTCGATTCCTCGATCGTCGGCAAGCGGCCGGTCACGTCGAGGTACACGCGACGCAAAAACTCTTCGTCGGTGCAGAGATCCGAAGGCAGAATCTGCAACTGCTTCAGTTTTTCAAAGACCAACGTATCGACAAAGCTGTTCTCGGCCGGGTTGTTCCACGCGAAGCCGGGCACATCTTCCAGAAACGTGATGTAGCTGGTCGTCATCTTGTCGAGGATCCGGGCGAGCACCGCCGTCTCGCCACGACCGGCCTTCGAGACCAAACCGTTCTCGTTGATCGACGCGACTTGTTCGTTCGACGAACTGAACACCGTCAGCGGCGTCAAGTCGCGTGTGCTGCCGTCGGTGAAGAAACCGGTGACGATCAAATGCTGTTGATTGCCGGACGGTTTGAAGATGCGCTTGTTCGGGAAGATTTCGATCTTCGCCAAGTCGGGCACGGTGTCGGCATCCAGGCGCAGCCCTTCGCCGATCCAACCGTGAAAGACGCGATGCACCGGATCGCCTTTCTTGATGCGCCGTCCGCCGCCGTGAGCCAATTCCATCATCGGCTTCTTGATCATCAAGCTCTCATCCGGTTGCAGCGTGTTGACTCGGCGTTGCATGAACTCAGACCGCAGCGTCAGCGTATCCAGCGGGGGATCGAACGCTCGCAGCGACAGCCGGAAACCTCCCTTGCCGGAGGGTGATCCGTGACAGGCTCCCATGTTGCAGCCAGCCTTCGTCAGTCCCGCCAACAGTTCATTCTTGAAACTGACGGGCGACGGCATCGTGAACTCTTTGACGGTGACCTCGGCTGTGGCGGTCAGGCCACCGAGCGTCGCCGTGACTTGAGTCGTCCCGTCCGCGACCGGCTTCGCGAGCGTTCCCTCGATCTTTACAACATTCGGATTCGACGATGCAAACGTCACGCCGGTCGTCAGGTCGCGAAGGTCATCCGCGCTGAACGTCCCGCTGACCACAAGCTGCTGCTGAGCACGAGGCCCTCGCAACTCAAACTTGCCTGGATCGAGCGAGAGCGCGGTTGGCGCATCGGCGGCAAAACCCACCGTCTGGAGACCGACAGCCAGCACAACAGCAACGAAGCTCAGACATCTCTTCATGGCTTCATCCTCAAATTCAGAGGTGGCACGGAACACGGAATAAGTCACTCCCAAAGTCATTCCACTGTCAGGGCGAGGTTCGGCGAGGTGCCCGCCAGTTTGGCGGCACCGTTCATCGCGTCACCCTTCACGTTGATGTTGTTAACCGCTCCTTGAGCGGCATCGGCGGCGATCGTCAACACAATTTCCGCTTCGGTCTGTCCTTCGGCAACGGTCGCGGCAGCGGCCGTGACTCCTTTGGGCAGATTCAAGAGCGTCAGCGTCACCGGACCTTTGAAGGCCGGATTGCGGTCGAGCGTCACTTTGCCTTTCAGCGTTCCGCCGCGAGCGATCTTATCGGCTTCCAACTTCACAGCCACGTTAAACGCGGATCGCAGCTTCAATTTGATGCCGGGCGCCGGCTGAGCCGTGTTCACGTTGTTCTGATTGATCGTGCCCACAAGCACGGCCGTGAATTCCCCGTCCGGAGCTTGAGCATTCCCGGCGAAGACGATGTCGATCTCGTTCGTTCCCTTGACGATTGGCTTCACCGCCGCCGTGATTCCGGCGGGCAGGCCGTCGGCTGCGGGAGTGATCGCGATCACGATCTGCTCATCGAATTTCTCTTGTCGTTCGACGATCAACTTCACAGTCGCCGAGAGATCTTTGCCGAAGACGATCTCCGGAGGTTCCATTCGCAGGCTGATCACGGCTTTGGGCGCGACGCCGATCGCGAACGACTCCGTTAAATTCTGCGGCGGCCACGGCAGTCCGTTGAACAGTGTCGTGAGTGCCGGCGACGTCGAGGCAACCGCCGTGACATCCGCCTCGCCGATCTTGGCTTGTCCGACGATTTTCGCTAACGCGATCTTGCCGGCCGCGGCGTCGGGAGCGCCACGCAGAGTCAGCACAGCAGCGTTGCGGCCGGGGCCGATGACGGTCGGATGGCTCGTCACGCCAGCGGGCAATTCAATCGCCGAGACGTTAATCGCTCCCGCGAAGTTCCTGCGCGCCGCCGTCACGGTGATCAGCGTCGTGCCGCCCGTAACGACGTTCATCGTGTCGGCTGAAGCCGACAGTGTGAAACCGGCTTGCAGTGGCGTCGCGATCACTCGGTAAGCGAATTGAGCGCCTCCCTGCCGATGCAGGTCTTGCAGCGCGAGCGTGTAATCGCCGTCGGCCGGAAACGTTGCATCGAACGTCGGATCGATCGCGCCGAAGTCTTCCTTCGCGGCGATCTGACCACCTTGAGCATTCAGCAACCGCATCATCAACGACGCGGGAGAGCCCTGTCGCCGCGTGATGCCGGTGAACGTCATCGCCTGACCTTGCTTGACCGTGAAGACGAAGTGGTCAATGTCTCCCGGCTTGTCGAAGCGTCCGTTGATGCCCGTCGCGAGATCGATTCGGTTCGGAGTCTTCGGGTCGTCATTCGGTTCGGTCTCGATGAACTCGTCACGAGTGCTCACGCCCAACAACGCGAAATTGCTGCTCGCGCCGTTCGCACGCTTCGCGGCGACGGACGCCCACTCAAATGGAGCATCCGCCGCGTACGTGACCACCGCCGGTTGCACGCCTTCGAGGTTCAGTCCCGCGAAGTTCACCGTCG
Organism: uncultured Planctomycetaceae bacterium; assembly: GCA_964430385.1. GTDB lineage: Bacteria > Planctomycetota > Planctomycetia > Planctomycetales > Planctomycetaceae > CAYSHJ01. The sequence goes on along the minus strand of CAYSHJ010000265.1, from coordinate 610 downwards.
CCGGAGCACCTTTCTTGACCGCCATCGGATACGGCACTGTCACGCACGGGAAGTCGCCGACCCGCAGCCGGAAGAAGTGATTGCCGCTCCCTTGGAAACGGATGTCACGCAGTTCGATCAAATACTCGCCGGCGTCCTTGAACTGATAGCACAACCGGCAGTCGGACCTCAGGCCCGGAACGTCGTCGCTGTAAGCCAGCTCGCGTCCCTTGGCATCAAGCAGCCGGATCATCGGATCGAGGGCCGACCCGATTCGCCGCGCGAGCACTTCAAATGTGATCTGCTGTCCGGCCGCGGCCGTAAACTTGAAGTAGTGCTGCGAGAGCGATGCGACTTGTCCATCCACGGCCACCGGCAACGTCAGAGCTTGTGCCCCCGCCGGTGTCCCGTTGCCCGCCGCTTGCGCCAAGGACGGCAGATCATCGACCGTGATCAACCGCAGCGCGGAAGTCCCCCCCGCGGTCGCCAGTCGCAACCCATAGATGCCGACCGGCACATCGCTTGGCACCGTCACTCGATAAACGCACTCGGCGGCGTTCATCCCGTTCATCATCACGTCGGGAGACAACACCGACTCGCCGGGGAAGCTCGCCCAGAACTGAGTCGGCCC
>CAYSHJ010000264.1:0-11001 GCA_964430385.1 uncultured Planctomycetaceae bacterium | reverse complement strand
AATCGCAAAGCACACCGTCACGCCGACGTTCGCGCCGGTGAGAGTGCCGGTGGTCGTCGTGCCGAACAATCGCACGAAGTCGGTACGAGTCACCGTCGATGACAACTTCGTCGGCCAAACCGAAACGATCACCGACGTCGGTGATCTCGCTCGGCAACAGTTCGACGCGGTTTTCCCACGGATCATGGCCCGCACGGTCGTGCGTCGAGCGGTCAAAAAAGGCTCGCTGTACGGCACGAAAGAGGCGTTGCACGTGGACAATCCGCTCGTCGAATTCGCCATCGACGCTGCCGGCGTTGCCTGGGAAGCGACCGAGAATGCCGACACGCGCTGCTGGGGTTTGCTCCCCGACAAGATTCAAGTCCGCCGCGTCGAGCTTCCCGCCGGCAAGCATCAACTCGCGTTGCAGCCCGCGACCATCAGTGGTCAACCGGTCGGCGGCAGCAAGTCAGCCGAGTTTGAGATCTCCGACGGCCGCAACACCTATGTCCTCGCGAATTTTCCCGGCCGAGATCTTGTCGGTAAGATTCTTGTGAACGCGGAAGCTCGTCGCAAACAGTCCGAATGACGCACCGTTCCGAGGATTCCGTGACAGAGTGTCACACCGACCGACGGAGTCGAGTTCGGTAATGAACCCGCCGCGTCACCTCTTGTCACGCGGGTGATCGGCGAAGAATTTCCAAATTGTCTCGTTGATATCGACCTTCGTGTCCCACATGTGGCCGAGGCCAGGCACTTCGACGTACTTCACCTCGTGGCCTTCAAAATCAAATTGCCATCCCTCGACGAAATCATTCGCGGTGTTTATTTAATAGTCAAATCGAATCCAGCCGTTTGACTCGTGACACCCTCTCGCCAGGAGACGAAACCGTGCTGTCGACTCTTTGCCTCTTGCTGGTCGTGACTGCCAACGAACCGAATCCCCAGGCACTGACTCCGACCGATCGTGAGTTCGAGACGCTCACCGAGGAGTTCTTCGCCGGCCACTTCGCGTTCCGCCCGCACTCCGCCTTGGAGTTGGGGTTGCACGAGTACGACGGCAAGCTGGCAGACTACAGCCACGACGCACTCGCCCGCGGTCACGAACGGCTGAAGACGTTTCAGCGACGTTTGGAGAAGATTTCGCTCGACCAACTGAGTCCGTCGTTCAGGGTTGATTGGGAAGTCTTGCGAATGGGGCTGAGCAAAGCGCTCTTTGACTTTGAAGGCTCCGACGAATTCCACCGAATGCCGATGATTTACCCGCAAGCGGTGCAAATCGACAACTATCTGATCCGGGACTTTGCTCCCTTGCCCGACCGAGTCCGCTCGATCATCGCCGTTGAAAAGCAAATGCCGCGTTTGTTCGTCGCCGCGCGGGAGAATCTCGACGCAAAGCTCGCGCGCGAATTGGTCGAGACATCGATCAAAGTCACGAATGGCGCGGCCAATTTCCTCGAACGCGATCTGCCGCAAGCCATTACCGATCTGAAAGACGACGCACTCCTGGCGGAACTCAAGACCGCGAACGAGGCCGCGATTCGCGAACTCCGCGCGTACTCGAAGTGGCTCGAAGCCGAACGCCTGCCGAACGCCGATCACCGCTTCGCGCTCGGCCGCGACAAGTTCGCGCGCATGCTGCGCGAATCAGAACTGGTGACGCAAACGCCGGAAGAAATCTTGGCACTGGGTATGCGCGAGCTGCGCCGCGAGCAAGCGATTTTCGCCGAGACCGCAAAACGCATTAACCCCACAAAGCCAGCGATCGAAGTCTTCAAGTCCATTCAAGACGATCACCCGACCGCGGCGGGATTGATCCCGGACACTGCTCGCAATCTGGAAGCGATTCGGCAGTTCAACCTCGACCACAAAATCGCGTCGTTTCCGTCTGACGTGCGCGTGAAGGTCGCTGAAACGCCGCGGTTCCGCCGAGCCACCAGCTTTGCGTCAATGGACTCGCCCGGCCCATTCGAGACTCGCTCTACGGAAGCATTCTATTATGTCACTCCGGTGGACGAATCATGGACCGCGGCCCAACAGAACGAGTGGCTGACAGCGTTCAACTATTACACAACCGACGTCGTCTCGATCCACGAGGCGTATCCCGGACATTACCTGCAACACCTGCACCTCAACGCGTCGTCAGCCAGCAAGGTGCAAAAGATTTTTTCCAGCTATGCGTACGTCGAAGGCTGGGCGCATTACACCGAGCAAATGCTGCTCGACGAAGGTTTCCCGGATGGCAACGATCCACTCAAGACGGCGAAGTACCGCCTTGCCCAATCCGACGAAGCGTTGTTGCGTCTGTGTCGCTTGTGCTGCTCGATCAGAATGCACTGCGACGACATGACCGTCGACGAGGCCACCAAATTCTTCCAAGACAACTGCTACTACCAAGAACAACCCGCGCGGCAAGAAGCCGTCCGAGGCACTCATGATCCCGGTTATCTGAATTACACGCTCGGCAAGCTGATGATCCTGAAACTCCGCGACGACTGGCGTCAGCAAGAGAGCGCGGCGTACTCGCTGAAACGCTTCCACGATGAAATGCTGCGTCACGGCTCGCCGCCGCTGCCGCTGCTACGACGAGTCATGCTCAAGGACCGCAAGCTGTGGGACCAGGCGTTGTGATCTATACCTCGCGCGGTCGCGGATGAGATGTTTAACCCCAATACCGTTCGGTTAGTCGTAACGAGAAGCAAGTTGTGGACTTACAAGAGTAGCGAGCAGCAAGGGTGGCACGCCCTGAGTCTGCGAAGGGCGTGATTTTCACGGAGTCCAATCAGAACAACACCCTTCGCGGACTCAGGGCGTGCCACCCAATAAATGGCGGCGCTTCCATAGGTTGCGGCTAATTGAACGGTATTGCGGTTAAACATCTCACTGATGGCCGCACGAGGTATCATTCCTCGGGTTCATCGGGTTTACGGCGCGGCAGCACGAGGGTGTCGGGCTTTTCGCGGACCTGGAAATAGCCCCATAGTTCGACATCACGGCTGTCGTTCAAGGTCGCATCGACACGATAGCTCACCGGTGTCGCGCGGTCGAATTGGCCCAACTCGACGCTGTCTGGCACGGTTGAGCTTGGACGCTGCGGCACGTCCAGCCACGGTCCCCAAAGGTTGGTTTGCACACGGACTCGCAGCGACTTGATCTGAGCTTTGGTCGGCCACGTGAACTGGAGCGACACGGTCTGGTCCGGTTTCGGCATCAGCGGATCGGGCAAGGCCGTGAAGACCGAGAACAAGTCGCCCGCACGATCCGCAGCCTTCGACGGTGGCTGCCAACCGAGTCGCTTTTTCTGATCATCATCCAACCATGACTCGTTGATCCAACCTTGATACTGAGCCAAGCTCATCACCGATCCATTGCCCGGTTCGGGATGAGGCAGGCCGACCGAATGCCCGACCCCTTCGTGATACACAACGCAATCGGTGCCGCTGTATGGGACTCGCCAGCCATCGGCGCTGACCAAGCCCCATCCGACGCCACGATCGGCCAAGTACGTGGCGCGTGCTCCGCCGGATGCCGCTCCCGGAAAATGCCGGCCGTTGATGAGCTGGCCTTCGAAGGCGAACTTGCCGTCGTCCGTCGGCTTCACGCGAAAGAAATCATCGAGCGGTCGCCAGTTGATGTCGCTGAGCACCAGGAGAATCGGATACGCGGTTCGTTCTCCTTGCCCGAACTTCAATGCAGCATCCACCTCGCGAAACGTGCGAAAGAAGATCGCGTCGCCGTTGCCTTCGCGCAGTTCTTTCGTGTCCCGTTCCGACCGAAACGGCTCAGGGCGAATCACCGTCTTCAATGTCGACTGCCCTTGAAACTCCCGCTCATGAAAGCGTTCGATGCGCCGACAGAAGTAGCTGACTCGATCCTTCCAATCCGGCAGCGGTAAGCGGTCCTTCGGGACGAAATAGACGGCAGTGACTTCGATCTTATCGATGGAATGCCTGCCATCCCAAGTCTTCAACTCGGCCGAAACGGTTAGCGGCCACACGAGGTTCGCCAGCAACCACACCGCCGCGAAGGCGCATCCGCTTTGGCGATGCACTTGACGGAAAGCACGAACATTGGTGGTTATATTTTGCACGGTCAGGTCTGACATATTTAAAGGATCCTTCACACTAACCCAAAGCGTAAGCGAAGACAGAGGTAAAAGATCCTGGCTAACGTTTCGGACCTCAAACATGCGAACCCCACCGGGCTTGCCCCGGTGGCTCGCGGGATTTTTCACTACTCGGCGTCACGCGAAACAAACGGCGCAGTAGTACAGAAGCCCCTAAACCACTGGGGCAAGCCCAGTGGGGTCGCTTGATTGAGGGCTAGTCGCCATCCAGGAAGTTTCCGTTCGGGACGACACGCAACTTGGGAGAGGCATTTTGCACCGAGAACACGGAGCGGCTGAAACGGAATTGTCTGGCCAAATCGTCGCCGTGAATCGTCTCTCCGTTTCCGGTCACGCCGCCGGCGATGGTGACTTGCCGCGGAGCGATCAGTGCGGCGATGTGTGCGATGTCGCCAACGTCTCGCAAAATGCCGGGAGCCATCAGGCCGAGGCGTTGATTGCGGTACGGTCCGCTGGTGACGTAGCTCGCGAGCGAGTTGATCGTCACCGTATGCGAGATCCGCTCATCGAGTGCGGCCGCGCAGAGCGCGACGACACCAGCCGGACCATCCCCGACCACCATGACCTCTTTCGGCAGGGCACCACCGTTCTGTTCGGCGAGAGCATCCAGCGTGCGATGGACATCAACGACCCACTGGCCGAGCAGCGGGCGGCCGATCCACAACGACCACTCGGCCGTGTTGTGGTCTGGCGCGTTCCCGATCTTGTCACCGGGCAGCGCGAAGTGACCGGTGGCTCGCAGTTCGGGAGCAGCAACAGTCCAGCCGTCGGTGCGAAGTTGCTTCGAGAGGTCGCTGCTGAATGACTTGGAGAGACCTTGGTCAAGATCCAGCAGCACGGCCAGTTTCGTCCAGTTCTGCTCGCTATCAACCCTCGTCATGAGGCCGATCCCGGGTTCGCTCTCAAAAAAGAGGTCTGCCGTCGGGCCTGATCCGAGCGAAGTAATGCCCGGCTTTTTCACGGCTGGCATTGGACCGAGTGTTTTCTTCAGCCCCTCGATCATGTTCTCGCGGGTCGTCGTCCAGGCGGTGAGGTCGGTTGGGGTCTTGCGATTCTCCAGCAGCTTGCGCGCTTCCGCCGCTGCGAAGTGCGGGATCGTCATGTAATCGTCCGGCCGCGAGTCTCCGGGGAAGCAGCGCAGTGATTCCGGCTCTTCGGTTTTGATTTCAGGATCGGGCAACGGTGAGCCATCGCCCTGCCCTTTCAGGTATCGCGTCATCCAGCCGTACATGGCTTCGCGCATTGGCTGGTTATAGGCGTGCGGCGATTCGATGATCGTGTGTTTGACGCCGTCGGGCATGCCAAGCAGTTTCGCGATCGACTCGACTCGGGCGAACGACTTCTTGGCCTCGCCGACGGAAAATTGGATGCCGTCTTGCGTGGCACTCGTGATCATCAGCCCGCGCGCGGCGGCGAGGCCGAGCACGTCCCCTTCTTCGGTGAATCGCAATGCGTTAGGAACGACCTCACACATACAGCAGGCGGGGCCGAGGTACGCTTGATAGTTGCCGACAGAACACGTCGGTACGACGCATTTGAACCGCTCGTCGAACGCGCCGGCGTACATCGTTTGGTTCCCGCCACCGCTCGCTCCCGTGATGCCGATGCGCTGCGGATCGACCTCCGGTCGAGTCTGCAAGTAATCGACCGCGCGCATGTTTTCATAGACCTGCAAGCCGGAGAGTGGCAGGCCGACGGGAAACAACGTCGCGCCGGTCATCTCGCCGTGATACTCACCTAGGTTCTTGCCGATGCCTCGCTCGCCCGCGCCGAACGCATCGACAACCAACACGAAGAAGCCGTGCTTCGCCGAGCCAATGCACCGCGACTGCACGACCGGGTCTTGCTTGGCTCCGGCCCAATGGCCGTGAACGTGCAGGATCGCCGGCAGTTTATCTTTCTTGTCCGGCACATAAGCGTTCGCCGTCATCCACACGCCGGGTCGAGTCTGGAAAACAAGCATCTCGATGCGGTAGCCATCGCGTTGAATTTCTCCCAGCTTGCGCGGCGCGAGGTCGCACGGTTCTTTGGGAAATCCGCCCCAAGCGTTGATCAATTCCTCTCGCAACTTCGCTCGCCGCTGTTGCCACTCGTCGCGGCTTGCGGGAGGTTTGTCAGCCGCTCGCAAAGCGGCGGCTTGAGATTTGATGAATTTCAGGAACATCGCTGACGGCGGCTCAGTTTCCTGAGCGGGTAGGCGGACACCTGAAGCGATCACGGCGAGAAGAACTGACCCCGTGATCCAACACTGGAACCTAAGACGCTGGCAAATTCGTGGCATAGCTCCTCCCGCGACATCAAACTGTGAAAGGACGTCCGTTCGCCCAGATTACTCCTGGCGTTCCCATTGGGCTGACCGGCCGCCGGACGCGCCGGACACTAACCCGACGCGCAAGTTTTGAACTTGCGCTGTTTGTGGTTGCCCTGACGATTTTCATCGAGGAATCGTGGCCTTTGGGCAAGACTCCATCCGGCTTGCCCGGATGGTGAATCTGATGGTTGGCTAGCGGCAGTGGCGCACTCCTTGAATTCCCTGTTTTTCTGCGGTTCGTCGCCAGAGGCGACGAACCGCAGAAAAACAGCGGTCGGGAGCGTGACGTTCATGGCTAGCTTTCCATCGGCTTCCCCATCCGGACAAGCCGGATGGGGCCGATTCAAAAACAGCGCAAGTTCAAAATTTGCGCGTCGGGTTAGTGTGGAGGCCGTGAATAATTCGGATTTGGAGACGCCAGTGTTGGCTGCGGCGGATCCAGACGCAAGCAATCGACGCCTCGACCGGATGACAGGCAGGCGACCAGCTATCGGGAAGCAATCAAGACCGGTGCGGGGGTCTTCAGCCATTCTTGCAGCGACCGCACGCGGATTGTGGGATTCTGCGCGAGAGCTTCCAGGGCTTGGACGAACGCGAGGCATCCGGGCACGGTGGTCACGCACGGCACTCCATAGAGAACTGCGGCTGCGCGGATCTTACCTTCGTCTGTGCGGGCACCTTTGCCAGACGGCGTATTGAAGATGAGCTGCACGTCGCCGTTGGCCATGTAGTCGAGCACATTCGGGCGGCCGGCTTGCAGCTTCTTGACGGTATCGACTTGCAGGCCGGCCTCGCTCAGAACGCGAGCCGTACCGGACGTGCCGAGGATATTGTAGCCCAGCGCTTGCAGGCGGCGAGCCGGTTCGATCATCAGTTGCTTGTGATGGCGGGCCATACTGAGAAAGACTTTCCCACCCGTCGGCATTTTGCAGCCGCCGCCGATTTGGCTCTTCGCGAAGGCGATCGGGAATTCTTTGTCGATACCCATGACTTCGCCGGTGGAGCGCATCTCCGGGCCGAGAATGATGTCCACGCCGTGGAAGCGATTGAAGGGAAAGACGCTCTCTTTGACCGACGTGTGCTTTGGCCAGATTTCCTCGGTGACGCCTTGCTCGCGCAGCGAAACACCGGCCATGATTTTGGCGGCGATCTTCGCCAGTGGCCGGCCCGTCGCCTTGGACACGAACGGTGAGGTGCGGCTGGCTCGCGGGTTGACTTCCAGCACGTAGACAATGTGCTTCCCATCCTCTTCCTTGACGGCGAATTGAATGTTCATCAAGCCCCGCACTTGCAGCGCTTTCGCCAACTTGTAAGTCGCTTGGCGAATCTCGTCGATGACCGGCGGCGTCAGCGAGTTTGGTGGCAACACACAGGCAGAATCGCCGGAGTGGACTCCGGCTTCTTCAATGTGCTCCATGATGCCGCCGACAACCACATCGTGGCCGTCCGCGAGCGCGTCGACATCGACTTCGGTCGCGTCTTCCAGAAATTTGTCGACCAAGATCGGGCGGCCTTGCGAGACCTCGACGGCGTCGTTGACGTACTTCAGTAGTTGAGCTTCGTCGTAACAAATCTCCATCGCTCGTCCGCCGAGCACGAAGCTGGGACGAATGAGCACTGGATAGCCGATTTGTTCAGCGGCATGCCGCGCGCCGGCGATGTCGGTGGCCGTTTTGTTCGGCGGCTGATGCAGACCGAGCTGATCGAGGATGACTTGGAATCGCTGGCGATCTTCGGCGGCATCGATCATGTCGGGCGACGTGCCAATGATCTTCACGCCCGCAGCCTCAAGACCCTTTGCCAGGTTGAGTGGCGTTTGGCCCCCGAACTGCACGATCACGCCGTCAGGCTGCATGCGGTCGCAGATGTTGAGCACGTCTTCGGTCGTCAACGGCTCGAAAAACAGGAGATCGGACGTGTCGTAGTCGGTGCTGACGGTCTCCGGGTTCGAGTTGACCATGATCGACTCGATGCCCAGTTCCCGCAGCGCGAAGCTGGCGTGACAGCAGCAGTAATCGAACTCGATGCCCTGCCCGATGCGGTTCGGACCGCCGCCCAAGATCATGATCCGTTGCTTGTCGGTCTTCGGCGGCGTTTCGTCTTCTTGCTCGTAGGTCGAGTAGAAATACGGCGTGTAGGCCTCGAACTCGGCCGCGCAGGTGTCGACCTGCTTGAACGTGGCCTCGATGCCCAGCCGCTTACGGTAGCGGCGAACGTCCATCTCGGTGACGTCCCACCAACTGCCGAGCTGCTGATCCGAGAAGCCGCTTTGCTTGGCGAGTCGCACGAGCCTGGCATCGGCCGCTTCGAGTCGCGGGCAGGAACGGATTTCACTTTCGATCTCGAGCAATTCACGGATGTGATTCAGAAACCACGGGTCGATGTTCGTAAGGTCAAAGATGTGCTCGACAGACAGCCCAGCCTTGAGCGCGTAGCGGATGAAGTAGATTCGCTCGGCGTTCGGCACGGACAGTTTCGATTCGATCTGGTCGAGGCTCGGTTGGTTCGGCGTGCCCCACAAATCTTTTTTGCCGCCGCCGAGGCCGAAGTGTCCGGTCTCCAAGCCGCGGAGCGCCTTTTGCAACGACTCCTTAAACGTGCGGCCGATGGCCATCGTCTCGCCGACGGACTTCATCTGTATGGTCAGCGTTGAGTCCGCGTCCGGGAATTTTTCAAACGTCCAGCGCGGTACTTTGGTCACGACGTAGTCAATTGTCGGCTCAAAGCAGGCGAGTGTTTCGCGCGTGATGTCGTTGGGGATTTCATCCAGCCGATAGCCGACGGCCAGCTTGGCCGCGATCTTCGCGATTGGGAAGCCGGTCGCCTTCGACGCCAGGGCCGACGATCGACTGACGCGCGGGTTCATCTCGATAATGACCATGTGGCCGTTCCGCGGGTTGATCGCGAATTGCACGTTCGAGCCGCCGGTCTCGACACCGATCTCGCGAATGCAGGCGATCGTCGCGTCGCGCATCCGCTGGTATTCCTTGTCGGTCAAGGTCTGCGCCGGAGCGACCGTGATCGAGTCGCCGGTATGCACGCCCATCGGATCGAAGTTCTCAATCGAGCAAATGATGACGACGTTGTCGGCCACGTCGCGCATCACTTCCATCTCGAACTCCTTCCAGCCGATGACTGACTCCTCGATTAGCACCTCGTTGACCGGCGACAGCGACAACCCCTTGCGGACTTTGTCCTCGAATTCGTCGCGGTTGTACGCGATGCCGCCGCCGGTGCCGCCGAGCGTGAAGCTGGCTCGAATGATCGCCGGCAACCCAACTTCCTTGAACGCCTCGCGAGCCTCGTCCAGCGAATGCACAATCACAGACTTCGGGACATCCAGCCCGATCTTCATCATCGCTTGTTTGAATTGATCGCGCTCTTCGGCCTTTGCGATGACTTCGGCATTCGCACCGATCAGCTCGCACTCGAACTTTTTGAGGATGCCCTGTCGATGCAGTTCCATCGCGGTATTGAGGCCGGTCTGCCCGCCGAGCGTCGGCAGCACCGCGTCGGGACGCTCCTTCTCGATGATCTTGGCAACGTATTCCCACGTGATCGGCTCGACATAGGTCCGGTCAGCCATTTCTGGGTCGGTCATGATGGTTGCTGGATTCGAATTCACCAGCACGACCTCGTACCCGTCTTCACGCAAGGCCTTGCAGGCCTGAGTGCCGGAGTAATCAAACTCACACGCCTGGCCAATCACGATCGGCCCGGACCCGATGATCAGAATTTTGTGAATGTCGTCTCGTCGAGGCACGGGAAATTCCAGTGTTTTCAGCGGCCAAAACGACCGCTTTAGCGTGAGGCGCAACCCTCCGTGACCGTCGTGGTCCGCACAACGGAGATGCTCGCGCGCGAATCGCTCCAACGGTAACTATTTAGCCGTGAGATTCAAGGAACTGGCGCGAGTTCCGCACGCCACAACGATGGTGACTGACTTGCGGTTCTGGTGATTGGCGAAGAAAAATGCGAGCAAGCTGTTCCCAAAGTGAGAGCTGACCATTCAGCCTCGGCGGATCTTCGAGCCTTTGAAGTTGATTTGAATACGGTAGATAAATTTCGTCCGGGAATGGATGAGGCCGGTTTCGAGATCGACACGCTCCGGGACTTCGTGGACGTGCTTGTCGACGACGGCGTGGAAGCCGCGCTCGGAGAAAATGTCGATCAGCATCGAGATCGCCATCGGATCCTCAAAGATCGGGTCTTCGGAATTCACAGGTGCTCGCCCCGACAATGCGTGGCGAGTGATGATCGGGATGAATTTTGTTTTGATGAGAGCCACCATGCGTGTGAGCAACTCGGTGTGCGCCAGTTCGTAGCTATCCAGCCGCCGCACCAATTCTTGCCGGGCATGCAGAGTGATTTCTTCCGCCAGCGGCAACGCTCGCAGGCGGTCGTAGGTTCGCGGGTCCAACTCCAGAGAGCTTTGATACTCTAACTCTTTGAGGATGTTCTCTTCGACTTCTTGAATGGGGCCTTCCGCGTTGACGAAGTGGTAGTGATAGAGCTCCTTCAGCGAGGTCAATGCGCCCCAGGTCTTCTCTTTAAAGACGGCGTAGCGGCGGCGAACGGTTTCTTC
>CAYSHJ010000263.1:0-3254 GCA_964430385.1 uncultured Planctomycetaceae bacterium | reverse complement strand
AACGCTGGAGTTCGAGCGTCCGAAGCTGAAAGTCCGCGTGACCAAGATTCCGAAATACGCCTGCGAGAAGTCGCCGGAATGCGGCGTGAGCGAGGCGGTTCGGCCGGAAGGTCTCGTCGAAGGGAACCGCTACGACACGAGCGTGGCCGCGGAAATCATCACGGACAAGTTCGGCTATCATCTGCCGATCTACCGGCAATCCGCCGCGGCGGATTCGCGGGGAGCGGATGGACGCCCTGCCGCAGCACGCTGCTGCACATCGCGGAAGCGGCCGGCGATCTGCTGCCGCCGTTCATCGCGTCGCTGCGAGAGGACGTGCTGGCCAGCGAGATTCTCGGCACGGACGACACGCGCGTGACGTTGCTGTTGCCACCGGTGATCTCGCCGCCGCGCGACGCTGATCCCAAAGCTCAACGCGCGTTCGAAGTGTTCTCTGCCGCGCGCGCGGCGGATGAGCCCAGCGTCACCGGCCGGATGTGGGCCTATCGCAGCGTGCTGACGCCGCTGAATGTGTTCGACTTCACCGTCAGCCACCATCGCGAGGGACCGGATCAGTTCTTGATCGACACGCAGTTCACCGGCACGCTCTTGGCCGATTGCTATTCCGGCTATCAAGGGATCACGCTCCGCAGCGATTCCCGCATCGTGCGCGCCGCGTGCAACGCGCACGCCCGACGGAAATTCTTCGACGCGCGCGACAATCACCCGCTGCTGGCCAGCCAGTTTCTGGCGCTGTACCAGCAACTCTACGACGTGGAAGACCGCGTCCGAGGTCTGTCCGCGTCCGATCGCCAGTCGCTGCGCGCCGCTGAGTCGCAACCTCTCTGGGATCGGATGCGCGAACTGCTCGACGGCGCGGTGGCGAAGCAGGTTCTGCCCAAAGAGAAGATCGCCGAGGCGCTGAACTACCTCCGCAAGCAGGGGGTCGCGCTGCGGCTGTACCTGACCGACGGCCGCGTCCCGATCGACAACAACGACGTGGAACAATTGATGAAGCAAGTCGCCCTGGGCCGCAAGAATTGGCTGTTCCTGGGGATGGCGGAATGGACCAGCGCGAACAACCACGCCACGCGAGTGGCTAACCTGCTCAACGGCGGTGGAGCGAACGGAACGACCAAGCTCAACAGCACCACTGTGCAAGATGATCTCGCCGCCGAAACGCTCACCGGCGGCGCCGAAATCGACTGGTTCTTCCAATTCGATGCGGACGTGCTTACTGACTTCAACGCCGGTCTTGCCGAGATCATTACGCCGATTTGACGATGACATTCGCGATCCGACAACGGCAACGAGATCGAATCTGCCGACTCGAAAAAGACTGCCGCCCCGTTTGATCGCCGGACGCGCTAAGCACAAGGCGTCACCGGGCGCGACATGGGGCGCGCGAGTTGTGCATTTTTCGCCAATATCGGTCATGGCTTGGAGTCTGCCGCTGCCTCCAGCGCGGGGCCAAATCCCGGCGGTTCTTTCGGGTTCGGGGGCGGAGCTTTTTTCTTACCTGCGAGGACATCCGCCAACGTCTGCTTCAACTCTTCGGTCGTTCCTTTGAATGTCCGACGCAAGTAAATCTCGCAATGCGTGAAGGCCCAGCGCGTTTGATCTCCGTCCGTTTGGCCTAGCACTTGGAACCAAGTCCCATTGGTGTAGGCCAGCATCATGAACTTGTTGTCGGCCTGCTTCTTGACTCCCACAACCAGCGGCAAATCAGGAGCGATCCGCTTCAACAGTTGCGGCGTGTGCTTTTGCTTGTCGCCCGTCAGGTTGATCGGAATGCGCGCGAAGGGAACTTTACCTTTGAGATGCTTGGCAACGACCAGCACTGTGGAGGGTTTGTCGGCATCGACTTTTTCCACGGTGGCCGTGAAGAGAAAATCGCTGTCGTCGATGAACTCTTGCAGCGGGAAAAGTTTTTGAATGAAGGCCGCGGCGTCGTGTGGAAGAACGAGGACGCACGCCAGCACGAAGACTCCCACCGTGGCGATCGTTTTCAACCGCATGATGACTGGACTCCTGACGCGGGCTGCCCGCACAGATCAATTGTGCGAGCCGGGCGGCGTCAGCCCAATGGCACTCACTTTGACCTGTAGCTGAACTCGCAAGAGTTCAGAGGATCGCCGAAACCGGCTGAATTCTTGCGAATTCAGCTACGTCGAACAGCAACGTGAATTTTAACGTCGGACAAAGTGAGTGCCATTAGGCGTCAGCCTCCGGACGTCGACCGGTTGGTTTCCGGTCCCAGGGCTGACGCCCGCCGGCTCGCCAAAATTCATGCGCACAAAATAAACGTGTTTCGGACAAAGACTCTACTCCTCGCGCGCACGGCGAACAACCGGCCGCAACAAGCCGCCGCTTCTTGACTTCGTGATTCCAGCCTCCGCATACTGGCCACCATGTGCGTCAGCCGTGTTCGATTGGGGTGGAATTGTGCTCGGCACGGCTGCGTGATCGCTGTCTGGTTCGACCCTCGGCTTGTGAGGCCCGTGATGCGCCGTCTTCGATCCGTCTTGTCCATGAATTGTTGTCGAACGGTTTTTCTTTTTGGACTGGCACTGTCGATCGGAGTGGCAAACGGTGCGGCGCGGGGCTTGGCTCAGGACACCGCGCTCAAGCCGGAAGAAAAAGCGGCACAGGTTCTCAACGCGGCGAACAAGGCCTACAACGAAAAGCAATTCGCGTTCGCCACCGAGCGTTATCGCGAATACCTGAAGACGTTCGCGAATCAGAAGGACGTCACGCTGGCTCGGTACGGTTTGGGGTTGTGCCTGCTGGAGGCGCCACAGAAGGACTTCAAAGCGGCGGTCGAATCACTGACCCCGGTGGTCGGAGTGCCAGAGTTCACGGATCGGGCGCTGGCGCTGTACTATTTAGCTTTGGCTCAGCGCGGGCTGGGGCATGAGTCGCTGGCTCTGGCCGCCGCGAAGCCCAACGAAGCCGCACAGCAACGAAACACCGCGAACCAACAATTCACTCAGGCGGCTCAGCGGTTTGGCGAAGCGGTGACGGCGTTCGCGGCGCGCGCGAAGACAACTCCCCCACCGGCTGCCGAGACGTTGGCTCAAGACATCGAATGGACCAATCGAGCACGTTGCGATCAGACGGAAATGTTGATCCGACTGGACAAGGCCAAAGAGGCCAGCGATCTGCTCACGCCGCTGCTCACCGCCGAGACAATGCAGAAAAGCAAATACCGGCCGCTCGTGGTGTACTTGCACGGGCATGCAAGCTTCTTGCTCAAAGATTACCTCACGGCCGGG
>CAYSHJ010000262.1:0-4997 GCA_964430385.1 uncultured Planctomycetaceae bacterium | reverse complement strand
CTTCCGCGACAACGCCGGAATCGTGCGATTCGATGAGACCGACAACGTCTGCTTCAAGGTCGAGACGCACAATCATCCGTCGGCTCTCGAGCCCTACGGCGGAGCGAACACTGGCATCGGTGGCGTGATTCGCGATCCGCTTGGCACCGGCATGGGGGCCAAGCCGGTCTGCAACACGGATGTGTTCTGCTTCGCTCCGCCCGATACGCCGCACGAGTCGCTGCCTCCTGGTACGCTGCACCCGAAGCTGGTGATGCGCGGCGTCGTCTCCGGAGTTCGCGATTACGGCAACCGCATGGGAATTCCGACAGTCAACGGCGCGATCTATTTCGATGAGCGATACCTTGGCAACCCGCTGGTGTATTGCGGCAACGTGGCGATGATCCCGGTTGGCCAATGCGAGAAGCACGTCGCACCGGGTGACTTCATCGTCACCGTCGGCGGACGCACCGGACGCGACGGAATTCACGGTGCGACGTTCTCGTCCGCCGAGCTGACTCACGAAAGTGAGACGATCTCCGGCGGAGCGGTGCAGATCGGTAACGCGATCACCGAGAAAATGGTTCAAGACGTCTTGCTGCAAGCTCGCGACCGCGGCTTATACCACGCGATCACCGACTGCGGAGCCGGTGGCTTCAGCAGTGCCGTCGGCGAGATGGGTGAGGAACTCGGCGTGGAAGTGCATCTCGACAAAGCACCGCTCAAGTATTCGGGACTGAGCTACACCGAGATTTGGATCTCGGAAGCTCAAGAGCGCATGGTGCTCGCCGTGCCGCCGGCGTCGTGGCCAGAGTTCGAGGCGCTTTGTCGATCCGAAGGTGTCGAAGCGGCCGTCCTTGGCGAGTTCCAACCGACCGGCCGCTTGGTGCTGAAGTATCAAGGCCAGCAAGTGGCCGACCTCTCGATGTCCTTTTTGCACGATGGACGCCCACCGATCGTCCGCGAAGCGGTGTTCACGCCGAAAGCGGAGGTGCCGCTCAAAGTAGTCGAGTCACTCCGTGACTCGAAACTCGCGTCACGGAGTGACGCGGCTACTTTCGATGACGACCTGAAAAAAATCCTCGGCTCGTTGAACGTGTGCAGTAAAGAGTGGGTGATCCGCCAATACGACCACGAAGTCCAAGCGGGCAGCGTGGTCAAGCCGCTCGTCGGTATCGTCAGCGACGGGCCGTCGGATGCGGCGGTTGTGAGGCCGAATCTGAAATCGAATCGCGGACTGGCGATCGCCTGTGGCATGAACCCGCGGCTGGGTGATCTCGATCCGTACTGGATGGCCGCATCAGCGATCGACGAGGCGGTACGGAACTGCGTCGCCGTCGGAGCCGATCCGCGTCGCATCGCGATCCTCGACAATTTCTGTTGGGGCAACACCGATCGCCCGGAGACTTTAGGCACGCTCGTCCGAGCGGCCCTCGGCTGCAAAGACACGGCCATCGCTTTCGGCACGCCGTTCATCAGCGGCAAGGACAGCTTGAACAACGAGTTTTCGTTCGTGGAATCAACCGGCCAGAAGCAATCGGTCGCGATTCCGTCGAGCTTGCTGATCTCCGCGCTCGGACAGTTGGACAACGTCGAGCAAGCCGTGACGATGGACCTCAAACAAGCCGGGAACGCGCTGTTGATAATCGGCACGACTGCGAACGAACTCGGCGGCAGTCACTTCGCCTTGATCAATGGCCTCGATGGCGGAGCCGTTCCGCGTGTGATCTTTGAACTCGCTCCGCGAATCTTCGCCGTCGTGCATGACATGATTCGACAAGGCTTGGTCCGCTCGTGCCACGACCTCAGCGAAGGAGGTCTCGCGACAGCGATTGCTGAGATGGCTTTCGCCGGCGGCTTGGGTGCTTCGCTCGATCTGCAACCGCTGGCGAAATCGAGCGGCCTCGCCGACGACACGGTCTTGCTATTCTCAGAGAGTAATACCCGCTTCGTCCTCGAAGTGCCCGCCGCGTCGGCGTCCGTTGTCGAGTCATTGTGTCGCGGGGCGAACGTGCCCGTCACCATACTCGGTGAGGTGACGTCGACCGATCGGCTGACGATCCGCGGAGTGTCCGGTTTGGTCCCGATCGACTCCCCTTTGGCGGAACTCAAGCAGTGTTGGAAGCAGCCGCTGGCGTGGGACTGACATGGGCGCGGCAGAGCCGCAACCAAACCGTAGTGACGGCCTTTCCAGGCCGGCCTTTCCGACGGCCTGGAAAGGCCGTCACTACGAGAAATTCTGGCTCTCGACCATTCCTGTTGGATGGACGCCCGGCTCATCACGCGGAGCGTGATGGCTACGTAGCCGTCACGCTCCGCGTGACGAGCCGTTCCGGCGAAATCCACACGAATGGCGGAGAGACGAGATTCTATGCGCCACGCAAAGATTTCGAACGTTGGAAACGCAGGCTGTGTTTTGAATTTCGATTGACGTGACGAGACCAAATCATGACTTCCCGCCTCTACGGTTGGCAGGCCATCGACATCGGTGGCAAATCCGCCGACGTGTTTGAACCGGCTCACCCGAAAGAACCCGCTTGCGCGATTCTGTTTCTGCACGGTCACGGTTTGCAGACCTTGATCGGCAATCCAATTTACACGGCGGAGCTGGAGCGGCACGGGCTGCGAGCGGTTTGTCCGCACGGCCAGCGATCATGGTGGCTGCCGGTCGTTTGTCCGGAGTTCGATGTCGAGCTATCGCCCGTCGGCTATCTCCGGTCGCACGTATTGGCGTTTCTTGCCGAGCAATGGCGTATCCGTCCGCCAGCGATTGGCTTGCTGGGAGTCAGCATGGGCGGGCAAGGCGTGTTGCAGTTGGCATATCGTCACCCGACCGAGTTCCCCATCGCCGCCGCGTTAGCTCCGGCGGTCGATTTTCACGAGTGGTTTGAACAGGGCTTACCACTGGACGAGATGTTTCCGAATCGCGAAGCCGCTCGACAGCAAACGGCCGTCTTACAAATTCAGGGCATGAACTGGCCCCGGCATCAGCTCATCACCTGCGACCCAACGGATCACGATTTGTTGCCGAGCGTCGAACGCTTGGCGAGCAAACTTCGCTCCTCCGGCATCCCGTTCGAAAGCGACTTCACCACCTCGCACGGCGGACATTCGTGGGACTACTTCAACCACCTCGCCCCACGTGTGATCCAGTTCCTCGCCGAACGACTGGAGGCCGAACACCGGCGGGTGGCGTGAGGCTCAGTTTGTTCCTGGCGACGCATGTAGTGGTCACGATGGAAATGGTGACCTCGAAGCCAAAATGGATTTTTCAGGCCTGGCTCCGATGTCCAATAGAGTCCAACAGAATGGCCCTGGCGGAGAACTCCCCGCCAGGGCCTGACACGCCATTGGCGCATCGGAGACCGGGATATCCCTTGGCAGGTTGCTTCCCAGCAGAGCCTGCCGCCGTTTTTCCCGGCTCTCGTATTTCATCCGAATTCGACGACTGAAATCAACCATTGGACATCGGAGCCATGCCTCCCCAAATCCACCGCGGAATTGTCCTGCGGTTTCTACGACAAGGTGCCTCGGCAGCGACAAGGCGGATGAACCCACTTTCTGGGGTTGCGGGCGAAACCCGCGCCAAGACCCCCGTGACGCTGGCCAAGAACAAATTCGCATTCCTCGCCTACCACTCCGCTCCCGTGAACGGCTGCGCCTCGTACCGCGCGTCCGTGTATTCTTCGTCTTCAATCTCGTCGAATGGGACGCGCACGTTTGTGCCATCTAGCAGTTGGGGATTACAACGGTTTCTGCCACCATTGTTTCGCCCTCGGTTTTGCTTAGCCAATCGGCGACGATGCCCAGTCAACCTGGAACCAAGGGCTCAATGCCGAGAAGGTACAGCGAATCTTGATTCATCCCGGAATGTGTTTATTCCAAAGATTCATCCTTTCCATTACCGCGTCCCCTGTGAAGCCCCGCACTGTTCCAGACCCCTCCAAATGCACTCCCGCGCGAACCATGTGGGACTGCCATTCCGGGGTAGCGACTAGGGCATCAAGTTTCGCTGTTTCCGCCCGAAGGAGGAAGAACCCGTTCAAGTCGCCACCATGCGGATCGAGGAATACCGAATCGAACGACTTAATGGCGCCACGCTGCTGCAGTGCGCCGAGGTACTGGACAAACTCTTGGAAGTGCGCCGAGCTCAATTTCTCGCGGCCAGGAATCGAGCGGTTCCACGCAAAAAAAAGTGCATTCGTTCCCATGTCATTTCTGCCTTTCTTCTGGTTGGCATAACAGTGAAGTGAACGGCGTGCAGCCGAGCACGAACAGACCGAATTTATTTTGCCATGCAGGTTGGTAAGTAAACCACGTGCGAGCTGCAGTCTATCATGCAGGCGGGCCGCTTTTCGATAGACTTGTGACTGCGACAAAAGCCGCGTGGAGCCTATTCCAATTTGCTAGATGACCGTGCGTGATTTGCGTCGATAGAATCCGACGGAGCATTCACAGAGCGCCCCGCAGCGCTTGCTGGATGAGGGCATATTGCCGCCTACCGCTTCGATCAGTCGGCTTCAGCCGACAGGGAGACAGTTGACACGCCTCCGAGAATCGACAGTGATCACGCCCGGTCATTTAGCGCCCGGCGGCTGATGTCTGCGTTCCAACACGAATGGCGGAGAGCCCATCTTCGCAGCGGACGCAGCCAACATCCGGCATCTGCGAACAGCTCATCGTTGCGGCGACGCGATCGCGAGTTTTCAAACATCGTCGTCGTGAGACAAGACTCGCAAGAATTCCCCTTCGAGTGTGCGTCATCACGACGAACGCTACCGGCCGGTGATCGCCTTCTCCCGCGATCGAATGGAGTGCTGCGTCGAGCCGTAGCACTCGATCGGGAATCACGGCTCTGTCGCGTGCAACGGAATGGCGATCAGGGAAAACACGGACTCGCCATCTTTTGGCGGCGCGGGTTCATTCAAGAGCGGACTCGTCAGAACCCATTTCGTCGGTCCGGCTGCCTTGCCGTCCGCCGATCGATTTTCCATCGGCATCAAGCGGCAATCGTATGG
>CAYSHJ010000261.1:0-3238 GCA_964430385.1 uncultured Planctomycetaceae bacterium | reverse complement strand
CGTCCGTTTCCAAAACGTGTACAACCCGCGGCGATACAAACCAGGTCCGTGATCTTGCACGTATTTCTCGGTGTTTTGCAGATCGTCCCACAGCCCGTCCGGCTGATACGGTTTGACCGACGGCCCGCCAAGTCGCTCGACCAACAAACCGCTCGACGCCAGTGCCTGATCGCGCACCATCTCGGCCGACAGCCGCAAGCGAGGCCCGCGCGCGAGCAACCGATTCTCCGGATCGCGAGCCAACAATTCGGCAGTCGTTCGCGAAGACTGGCGATACGTGGCCGACGTCACCAAGGTGCGGAGCAGCCGCTTGATGTCCCAGCGGTGAGGGGGCGAGAGGGCGAGGGGGGGAGGGGGCGAGGGGGGCGACGAACTCTGCGCTTTACTCCCCCTCTCCCCCTCTCCCCCGCCCCCCATCAACTCGACCGCCAGCCAATCGAGCAATTCCGGATGCGTCGGCCAGTCCCCTTGCGAGCCGAAGTCATCGACCGTCTTCACGAGACCTTGGCCGAAGAATTGCTGCCAGAAGCGATTCACGGTGACTCGTGCCGTCAGCGGGCTGTCCGGCGAGACCAACCAGCGCGCGAGGTCGAGTCGATTGGCCTGCTCTGACTTCGGAATTTGGACCGGCAACGACTTGGGCACTTCGGGAAAAACTCGTTCGCCCGGACGGTCGTACGCGCCGCGCATCAGCACATGCGTCGGACGCGGTTCGGGCAACTCTTCCATGATCATCGTCGTCGGGAAGGACGCTTCGAGCCGTTGAACTTCGTCATTGAGCCGAAGTTGCTCGCGATACAGGTCACGAATGTTGGCTGGAGCATCCTCCGACAGGAAGCACGTGCGCAACTTGATCGACTGAGCCGCCGAGCGTTGTTCCGGCGGTATGCCGGCGATTTGCCGGATCGATTCCGCGACGGCGAGGATGGCGATCTCCTTGTCGCGGAGTTGGACATCGAACAGTCGCACGTCGTCGATCGCGCCGCGAAATGCCGGCGTCAGGCCGCCGTATCCGATGCGAAATAGATCTTTGGACGCGAAGGCCTGATTGAGTTCATCCAACACGACCCGCAGCTTGGCTGCCTGACCGTTCACGAAGAATCGCACACCATCGGCGAAGCGCGAGCCATCGTAGACCACCGCGACATGCACCCATCGGTTGAGCGGAATCGGCTCGGACGTCTCCACGCGGAGCGCGTCATCCAGCCAACGCTTGATGAGGTTAAGTTGCAACTTGCCATTTTCGAGGCAGAGGTTGTACCCGTCCGAGTTCGCATCATCGGACATTCGCGACAGGATCGTTCCTGACGGAGCTCCCGAGCGAATCCAGGCCGACATCGAGAACGGATCATAGAAGCCGATGTTTGCGACGTCCCCAATCGCAAACCGCCGCTCTCCGTCGAAAACGGCCGCTTTGCCGAGTTGCCCGTCGCCCAGTACGACCGGAGTGCGATCCGCTGCGACGACGACTGGCAGTCCCGATGTCGGGCCTAGAGGTGCTGGCTGATGGCGATGGCTCTTTGAAGGATCGGCCTTGCTCGGTGCCGGCGAACCATCACGGTCGAATGGCAGATGCAACATCTCGCCGCGAGTCATCGTCCAATCGACGGAGTCACTCGCACTGCGCGCACTGTCGACAAGCCCGCGCTCCCATGTGGATTGGGCTTGTTGCACCGAGGATTCCAGCATCGTCAGTTGTGCTGCATTGCCTTGTTCGGCTTGTAGCAACTGTTCGAATTGCCGTTTTTGTTCGATGGTCGGCGTCTTCACGAACGGCGGCGAGTTGCCGAATTTGACCGCTCGGCCGCGTTCCGGCACGTTGTTGAAGAATGCGAAGAGCTGGTAGTACTCGCGCTGCGAGAACGGGTCGAACTTGTGGTCGTGGCAACGGCAGCAGCCGAGCGTCAGGCCCAGCCACACGGTCGCCGTCGTGTCCACACGATCGACGACGTACTCGACAGCATACTCCTCCGGGATGATGCCCCCCTCGGCGTTGCCGCGATGATTGCGGTTGAAGCCGGTGGCGAGGACTTGTTCCATCGTCGCGTTCGGCAGCAGGTCGCCGGCAAGTTGCTCAATTGTGAATTCATCGAACGGCTTATTGTCGTTGAAGGCGTCGATGACCCAATCTCGCCAGCGCCACATGCTCCGCTCGCCGTCGGACTGATAGCCGGACGTGTCGGCATACCGCGCCGCGTCCAACCACGGTCGAGCGAACCGCTCACCAAATCGCGGTGAGGCGAGCAGGCGATCCACGACACGCTCGAAGGCGTCCGGCGAAGCGTCCGACAAAAACTGTTCGATGTCATCCGGCGTTGGCGACAAGCCGGTGAGGTCCAATGTCGCGCGCCGCAACAAGGTGCTGCGTTCGGCTGCGGGTGACTGTGTCAGCCCTTCGCGTTCGAGCCGGGTGAGGACAAACCGGTCGATCGAATTTCGGATGACCCACTCGCGCGGGTGCCCCGATTTCGGATTTCGGATTTCTGGCACCGCCGGCCGCGTCGGCGCGAGGTACGCCCAGTGCGGCTGCCATTTCGCTCCTTGCTCGATCCAGCGTCGAATCAACTCGATCTGTTGCGGAGTAAGCTGCTTGCCAAAGCTCGGCGGCGGCATGTGTTCATCGACGTCCGTCGCGATCAGTCGCCGAAACAGTTCGCTCTGTTGCGGCTGGCCCGGCACGAGCACTCGATGCCCGTCACGATCGACGAAGAGTTGCTCGTCGCGATCCAACCGCAGGTCGGCTTTGCGTTCCTTGGCGTCCGGCCCGTGACACTGAAAGCAAACGTCGGACAAGATCGGCCGGACGTCGCGATTGAAGAGCACGACCTCGTCTGCGGAATCCGCGACGGCGGCTTGGTGCATCGCGAGACAGAGGGTGATCGCCCCAATCCAGCAGATTCGCATCGACCGTATACCTCGCACCGCCAAGTCTGACACAATTGGAGGACACCTCACACTGACCCGAAGCGCAAGTCTTGAACTTGCGCAGTTTGTGGTTGCCCGACGACTTTGATCGAGGAATCGCGGCCAATTAACAAGACCCCATCCGGCTTGCCCGGATGGTGAATCCGACGGTTGGCTAACGGCAGCGGCGTTTTCCTTGAGCGCCCTGTTTTTCCGCGGTCCGCCGCTTCCGGCGGCGGACCGCGGAAAAACAGGGGTCGGGAGCGTGCCGTTCTTGGCTAGCTCTCCATCATATTCACCATCCGGGCAAGCCGGATGGGGTCTATCCAAAAAC
>CAYSHJ010000260.1:0-10342 GCA_964430385.1 uncultured Planctomycetaceae bacterium | reverse complement strand
CCGAGACCCAGCTTCAAGCAATCACGTCGCACGAACCCTTCGCAGTTCAATCGGCGAGCCATCGAATGTTCCTATTGGGCGGGATGAAGTCAGGCAGGGCACATAGAATAATCGGGAAATCGGCGACGCAACAGGCAAACTTGATAAATGTCTCTCCTTGATAAATGTCTCTCGCTGTCTCTCATGCAGCACCTTGGTTCAATCGTCGCTCCGCCACGGGAAAAGCATGAGGTGCTCTCGTTAGCGACTGGCCCGTCATCGAGACTACGCCGGTTTGACGTTCTCGGCACACGAGCCTTTTTTACCCATGCCTTCCGTGTACGTCACGTCTTGACCTTCGTGCAGGTCTTCAAGACTGACACCGTGCACGACCGACGAGTAAAAAACAGGTCTTTATCGGTAAGGTGAGCATCTCTAGCCGAGTATTTCCACCAGCAGCAGGAACGCTTCCCGAATCTTGTTTTTCGACGTCTCCATCCCCTGAGCCGCTTTGTAGAGAGCGAGCGCTGCATCCAGACCTGCGGCTCGATTGGTTTTCGCACCAGCGGTGGCGTCGTCAGCGGTGGCTTCGCTGGCTCTTCGGTGGGCCTTCTTAATCTTCTGTTTCGCCTTAATCATCGACACCATTTGGGGTGACACGTCGAT
The DNA here is from genome assembly GCA_964430385.1 of uncultured Planctomycetaceae bacterium. Classification (GTDB taxonomy): domain Bacteria; phylum Planctomycetota; class Planctomycetia; order Planctomycetales; family Planctomycetaceae; genus CAYSHJ01. The sequence continues at coordinate 9,697 of CAYSHJ010000260.1, read as the reverse complement.
GCCCTTCGCCTTCAAAGCCGCTGAGATCTCCTTTGGCATCGCGCCGTGATGGGCCGTCAAGTATTCTCGGATCGCAGCCGACTTGTTGACTTTCGGTTTTCCACTGTCAGCCGCTTTGCTGCTCTGTGATTTCTTCGCCATGTGATGATTTCCAATTGTGGTGATCGTTAAAACCCAGTTGAGAACTTTAGCATCCTGATCTTCGATTACGAACTGATGCATCAAGGTTTCGGAATTTGCGCCAGTTCCGTTCGTCCCTCGAGTAGCAGGTACTCGGTGTCAGCGGCCACATTCCAAAATATCTGTTCGCGACCTGATGGCCAACGGATGGCAAGCTCGTCCACCATGACGCTGTCTCCAAGCCCGAACACTAATTGTCGCTGATTGCTCGCTTGATACCCATCACCGGCCGTCATCTGTTTCCGACGGGTCGTGTTAGCGGCTGTGATCTTGACAACCGCACCAATCGCATCTCGATTGGACTCGACGCCACGCAATTGCAACGCCAGGAAGTGACCAGTCTCGGCGGTTTGATTTGTGACCAAGGACACAGGCGAATCGAGATTCGAGACGACGAAATCCTCACGCCCGTCCCGATTCCAATCAAGCCGAGCCAGTCCTCGGCCCAACAGCTCCTGTTGGAAGTAATTCCCCAATTGCTCAGACGGCAACTCGGCGAAGCGACCAGCCCCTAAGTTGGCAAAGTATTGCGCTGGCATCCGAAACGGGATGCCATGCGAGCGAAAGTCGTCAACGTGACCGTTGGCGACCACCAAGTCCGGCCAGCCGTCGAGGTCACCGTCGATGAATTGCGTGCCGAACCCCAGTTTCGCAAGGCTCGGTTCCTTCAGACGAGCGGTGTTGGAAACGTCAGAAAACATCCCGCCTGGCAACTGTCGATACAGCACGTTGTACTCGTTGTAAAAATTCGTGACGAACAGGTCGACCAAACCGTCGCCGTCCGCATCATCGGCCGCGATGCCCATTGAGGCTTGCGCTTTGCCCTCTTGATCGAACGCACAGCCGGACAGGATCGCTTGCTCCGCGAATCTCGGCGGGGCCGCAGGTCCGGCGGTCTGATTCACAAACAGAAAGTTGGCCGTCGTGTCGTTGGCCACAAATAAGCTCAACCGCCCCGACCCATCGAAATCGCCGGCCACGATCCCTAGCCCTTTGCCGTTGGGGGCGTGAATGCCTGCTGCTTCGCTGATGTCTTCAAACGTCCCGTCGCCGCGATTGAGGAACAACCGATCTTGCTCCGCTTGAAAAACAGCGGGCGAGCACGTGCGCGGTACGTTGTCGCGCTCTTTGTCGTGACACACATGCACGAACGGTTCGCGGCCGGACAAATACGTGACATCATAAATCTCTGGAAACCCGTCAGCGTTCAGGTCCGTGATCAAACCGCTCGTTGACCAACCCTCGCCGGCCAATCCGCTCGGCAGCGTGACCTCCAGAAATGTCCCATCGCCGCAATTTCGATACAAGCGGTTCGAGCCGATGTTGGAAACATAGAGATCGGGGAAACCGTCGACATCGTAATCTCCCACCGCGACTCCGTGACTGAAACGCTCGTCGCCCAATCCACTCTCCGCCGTCACATCGTCGAAACGTCCATTGCCCAGGTTGCGAAACAGCCGGTCGAGATACTTCGTCTGACCCGGCTGCGGCGGCCAATCGCAGCCTTGGGTGAAATACAGATCGGGCCACGAGTCGCCATCGAAATCAATCACACCCACACCACCGCCGGGGCCTTCCCAAATCTGCATTCCAGCAGCGTCTGGCTTGTGGCCGTTGTAATAAGTGAAATCCAATCCGGACGCGTGCGCCATGTCTTTGAACTTCACGGCTTTCATCCACCGAGACTCCGTCGCCGCGAGGTCGCCATCCGTTTTTCCGGGGGAAGCTCGCCAGTCCGGCAGCGGAAATTGAGAGAGATCAAACAGGGACGCCAACTGACCGTCCGGCAGCACGAGCGGCGTGTTGGGAGTAAAGGTCTGTATCAGCCGATCGGCCTGAATGCGGAACTCGCGCTGTCCCGTGGCTGAAGCCGTCGCGTGCAACCAACCCCACGTCTCCCACGGACGGCCAAGCGCCGAGCAAAGTCTCCCCGCTCGTTCAAGCAAGTCCGGCCGCTGGCTTTCGATGTGAATCAGGCCGAGCGCTTCCGAAAGAGAATTCAATTGGTCGGTTCGCACCTGGAGCAGTCGTGATCGCTCGACATCGCCCGATCGATGTAGCAATCCCGCCAACTGATAGTGGGGGTGACGCAAATTGGGGTCGCGATGAATTGCCTCGAGATAACAGCGGATTGCGACCTCATGCTCGTTTCGCTTTTGAGCGAAACGTCCGCGCACATCCCAAATCTCAGGATGCTCATTGGCCGTTGTGGGAAGCGACAAATGCCATTTTAAAAACTCGTCATCCGTCCCCGCGTCAACCAGCGCTTGGCCCAATCCGGCCTGTAGGTTGATGTCTTCACGATGTGTGCCAATGAGCCCGCGGTACAAACTCACAGCCTTCGTCGATTCGTGCCGAAAGAGGGCGTAACGAGCCGCGGCGGCCATCACCCACGGATCATCCGGCTGGGGCTGACGAAGGTGTTCGACCAATTCTGGATTCTCAAACACTTGTTCGACCTCGCCTAGCAACGCCAGTTCGTGCGTGTCGAATTGCCCCGAGCGCACGATGTCCCAATAGAACCGAACCGCCGTGCTACGATGGCCGGCCAAAGCGTGCAAGGTGGCCAATCGTTTTTTCGCCAGCAGATGGTGTTTATCGAGAGCCAGAATGCGCAGAAACCGGTCGGCCGCTCGTGTCAGCCGATGCTTTCGAAACAGCAAGTCGCCAGCGTTGCCGATCGCCATGACGGCCTGCGGACTGCCGTCATCCACGATTTGCTCTAAATGCAAGAGCGCCGCCTCATGGTGATCGAAGGTCAGCTCAACGTCGGCCGCCGCCAGCCGTGCTTTGGCTGACTGCGGATACAACTCCACTGCTCGCAATGCGAGCCGTCGGGCCTCGTCCTCACGACCCCGAGACAGAGCCTGTTTCGCGGCCGACAACAACGAATCGGCTGACGGACGCCACCCCCAACGTACCGCGCAAATTGCCGCGACTACGCCGACGACGAGAAAACAGGTGAACCATCGGCGTTTCAGGATCGCAGATTGAATCGTCATCAGTCGTCAACGGGCGAAGCTCGCCACAGGTCGATCGGATGAGTTGTGTGTTTGACGAAAGACTTCCGAAGTCTCCGAGACTTCGAAAGTCGGAATTGCCGAACGGACTTGTCCCTGCCGATGCGACGATGACTTTCCCTGGGCCTACTTCGACGTCAGCTTGATGTCGAACGTCCCGCCGGACGGCGGAATGGTCATTTTGATCTGGCCATTTTCCGTGCTGTACTTTATCGGGATCGAGTCGCGTGCCCCGGACATCATCGGCGGTTCAGTGGCACTGAGCGAAACGACCGACCCGTCCGCTTTGACCATGCGGCTGATGGACACGATATATGTCCCGGGAATGACTCCCGGTCGGGTCTTGCCGTTTCCAATGTCCGTAAACAATTCATACTTGCCTTCCGAGTCCGAAATTCCGGAAGCGCCGTGCCACGTATCTTTCGTCGTCGGCCTGAAACGAATGGCGACAATGTCCAAAGGTTTGCCATCCAAAGTCAGGGTACCCGCCACTTTGACGGAATCCGCCAGCTTCGGCAGAGGCTGCTCTTCCGAACATCCGACAAAGAAAACCAGGAACAGCGCCGTCAAGTAAACCGAAAAACGATGACAGCACGCGAACATGAAATCGCTCCCAAATCTCAGAGAAACAGATCCGTCAGGCTTTTGGCCCGGGATCAAAAAAGAGACGCGGCAACGTTTGCCAGAACTCAAAAGTTGCCATTCCCACTTTTTCAAACGGACAATGATTAAAACTCGCCGGCTGTCTGATTGTCCGAAATCCGAGAGATAGCCCCCAGTGTGGCGTCAGCAATGGTTTGGTTGACGAACCGGACAGCTCCGTCACCCATCAGCATGTGGCAGCCACCCGCATGCATGCTGCCGGGTGCTGCCCAATTCACGAGCCGACCGTATTGATACGCAGCGGAGGTATACGGCCAGTGCGCAGGATCTCCCCATCTGTTGATGCCTGTATTCCAGGAAAAGTCGGGGGCAATCCCGACCTGGACATGCCCGGCGTGACCCCAAGCGGGGGGGACGCCATTCCACACGTTGCGCACGGTTTCGCTGACGAAAATCGTGTACGCGGTGCCGTCTTTGCAGTGGGTTGTATTCGTGCTCGAATTCGCTTCAAACATCTTGCGCCCTGTGCCTGCGTACTGCCCGGCCCACCCCTGATAGTAATACTCGTTTTCATGCACGACGAAATCGTAGTTGGTCCGTGCTCCGCCTGTCTGTGTGGCACTGATCGAGTAATTGATGTCGCCGACTCCGGGGTAGAAAAACGGATTCGGATCGGTCGGGCATTCAAAAATTGGGAGCCGAGTCAGAACCACCGCTGCATTCACTGGGTCGGGACTCCCCGCGATGTCTGCAGCACTGTAGTAGCCGTACGTTGTCGACCAACTGGCTGCGGCATTGGGATCATACTTCTTGTAAAGTGGAGCCTGATCAAGATTCGCCAGCAACATAGTCCAGCCGGTGGCATTCTGGAATTGCAGCGGACGCTTGGGAGACGTAACTCCATAACTCCAACCGATGTGACCATCGTTGAGCCGCGACGGCGGAAACAGCTTGTGGGATTCGTGATAATTGTGCAGTGCCAGACCGAGCTGCTTCATATTGCCTCGACACTGAGTGCGGCGCGCCGCCTCGCGGGCCTGTTGCACCGCCGGGAGCAGCAGTGCAATCAAGATTGCGATGATCGCGATCACGACCAGCAGTTCAATGAGCGTGAAGGCCTTTTTACGAACTTTGGAACTTGACATGAGGAACCTCCTAAGAATTGAAACGATCGGAGACGAAATATAGCGGCGAATCCATCGGTTGACGCGACCGGTTTACGAAAAGATCGTATCGTCTGAAACACCGATCGCAACAGAACGTTCTGAAGTTTTACCACGTTTGGCTAATTTTTGAAGATGCGTAGTCTGTTCATCAAGAGGTTGGGTTTGAGGGCGTACTCGCGACAGAGGTAGCCGTCGGATTGTTGGAGCTTGCGGGCGACGTTGACAACGGCGAAGCGAACGGCCATCAGGGCGTGGCCGGCGCGGGAGCGGCTGAACCTCTCCCGCTTTTGCTGTCGGCGATTAAACGGAAATCGAGCCTGCGGCGGTCCACGCCAATGCCACAATTCTCTCAGTGTCTTTCGCCCCCATCCGGCTTGCCCGGATGGAGCGCGCGATGTTGGGCTAGCGCAGGCGGCGACAGTCTCCCTCCGACCCCATCCGCCTCGTGCGGATGGTGAAGCAGATCGTGAAGCTGAGAACCTCATTCACCATCCGCACGAGGCGGATGGGGTCTGACACGTTCGGAGGCGATGGCGGGTTTGCTCGCCATCGGTTGGTCCATCCGGGCGAGCCGGATGGGGCCATGACCGCCGTGACGCTGGGTCTCGCCATCATCATTCCAACTCACGCTGTCATCGCCTCGACTTACTTCGGTTCCTTTCTCACCACGCTTCGGATGGCTTGCGTCGTGTACTCGCTGAACGTGCCGAGGTAAAAGCTGTCTCGCCACAGGCGACCGAGATTCGCCATGTAGGCAAGGTTGTTTTGATACGCGAACGCGACGTCGTTCGGCGATTCGTCGGGGTTGGCTCGCGAGGCGACAAAGACGGGGCTGACGTCTGGGCGAGCGCTGAAAAGAATCTGAACCAAGTCGGCCGTCCAGCGCGATTCCAGAACTCGCAGGCTGTCAGAGTCGCTCAGCGGTCTATTCGCGGTGTTTGCGGAAGTCAATCAGCGGCTGGTGGTCGTCCCGGAGCGGCTGAGCCTCTCGCGCTTTTGATGTCGGCGAGCCATGGGAATATAGAGTCCTGTGACTGGCGGAAGACCAAAAGGGGACAACGACGTCGACGAAAGAAGCCGCCGACAGAGGTTGTTCACATCGGTGGTCGCCGATAGAATGCCGGCCCCATTGAAATGTGTTTTTTTTTGTCCGTCACGGCATTTTTGTCAGTTGGAATCGGCCCATGATTTCAACACGTTCCGCCAACGCTTCAGCTTCTCGAACTGGCCCCACGCTGGCCATGCAAGCCAGCGTGTTGGCGTTGAATCGGACTTACTCTCCGGTCCACGTTGTTTCGGTTCGTCGAGCTTTCACGTTGTTGTACAAAGGTTTGGCGGAAGTCGTGCATGTCGAGAACGGTCAGTACCTGACCTTCGACTTCGACTCGTGGCGCGATCTCAGTGAGATGAAGCGTGCACTCGAAGAGTGCAGCGATTGGGACGACTGGATACGCACCGTCTCTTTCGCGATCCAAGTGCCGCGTGTCATCCGGCTGTTGGATTACAATCACGTTCCCCGCAACGTGGTCAAATTCAACCGCCGGAATGTCTTTTTACGGGACGAAAATCGCTGTCAATACTGCGGCAAGAAGTTTGGCACGAATCATCTCAGCTTGGACCATGTCAATCCGCGCAGCCGTGGTGGTCCGTCGAGCTGGGAGAACATCGTGTGTGCGTGCCTGAGGTGCAATGTCCGTAAAGGTGGCCGCACGCCTCAAGAGGCTGGCATGAAGTTGTTTCGCCTGCCGACCAAGCCGCCTCGCAATCCGTCTTTGGCGTTTCAGCTCAGTTCGCGGAAGTACGCCGCTTGGAAGAACTTCCTCGATTGACACGCGCGGTTGGGGTGATACGCTCGGTCGCGTGCTGGCGAGCGGCTAATCCTGTTGTCGGAGAACCTCAGATGAAGATTTACGCCCTCAAAGATCGCGCTCGATGGGTCACTCCTTCTTCGAGTGTTCGATCCGGTTTCACGCTGATCGAGTTGCTGGTGGTTATCGCGATTATCGCGTTGTTGGCGGCGCTGTTGCTTCCGGCCGTGCAACAAGCCCGCGAGGCGGCTCGGCGCACCGAGTGCTTGAACAATCTCAAGCAGATGGCCTTAGCGTGCCACAACTATGAAAACTCGTACAGGTGCTTCCCGTCAGGCTTCATTCAGAGTGCGAACGCTTCGTCCTACTTTCCGTTTACGACCCCGATCACGATCCCGCTGGGTCCGCCGATCAGCGGCATCTTACAACAAGCCGTGGTGAACGACTGGACTTATTCGGACAGTTGGAGCTGGCAGGCCCTGATCCTGTCGCAGATGGGGAGCGGAGTCGTTGGTGTCGACTTCAATCGCGTCAAGTTCGACCCGTTGAATCCGGCGACCATCACCGACAACATGCTCGCGTGTCAGCAAGTGATGTCCAACTACGTTTGCCCATCGAGTTCCTTACCACCAAGTCGGCCGCTAGGCTACGGGTATTCGAACTACCGCGGTTGCATGGGCGTATCTCCAGTCCCTCCCGCACTTTCAACGACCAACGGCATGATGTATCAGGACAGTGCGGTCGCTTTTAAGCAAATCCGCGACGGTGAGTCATACACGCTGCTGATCGGCGAATCGCTGATGGGTTTCTGGGGAGACGGCAATAGCTCTTGTGCTCGCTTTGCCGACGATGACAACAACAACGTCCACGACCGCGGGACAGACGGCCTGGTTGCCACGCTGCGGCCCTCGTCGTTCGACACCTACTGGGCGGTCGTGTCGACGACGACCACGCACTACTTCGGGTTTGGCAGTTGGCACACCAACGGCTCGTGTAACTTCGCCCTGGCCGACGGCGCATCGAGATCGATCCCCAAGAATACCGATTTCAAGATTCTGAAAGCGTTGGCCACTCGTGAGGGTAGCGAACGAGTTGGGGAATTCTAAGCCGGAAATCGACAGAGCGGTTGGACCACGCGGACCACCCAACAACGCGGCGAGATTTTTGAGTCTCGCCGTTTTTCTTGCGCCAGAGTTGGCGCCACTTCAGCACGCCGTTCAAGCGCGCTCGAACGCGAACGGGATGACCGCGCGGATCGAGTCCGCGCCCAGGCACAGCATCAGTAGTCGATCAAATCCCAAAGCCACGCCCGAACAGGCAGGCAGACCGTGCTCCATCGCGGCCAGCAAGCGGGTCGGTTCCGGAATGTGTCGTCCGCTCGCGATGGCAGTGTAATGGATGCGTGCGCGCAGTTCCGCAGCCTCAGTCAATTCGTGGTAGCCGTTGCAGACCTCGACACCGGCGACATACAGCTCAAACCGCTCGGCCACGGAAACTCCTCCATCGCAACGCACCCGAGCTAACGCGGCTTGCGAGGCGGGATAATCAAACACGAACGTCGGCCGGTCATGCCCCAAGTGTGCTTCGACTTTCTCTGCCAACAGCAGATTCAGCCAACCATCTCGATCGTCCGCCGGCAAACTTTCTGGAGCACTCACACCCAATCGCCGCGCCAACGCGACAATCTCAGGTGTCGATCGGGCAAGTACCTTCATCCCAGTGAATCGTTCGAAGGCTTGATCGTAAGTCAGTCGTTCAAACGGCACGTGCAGGCGAGCGGGGGGCGTCAGCCCACTGATGCTTTCGCCGAAACTCGCAGTGCGCTGCTGGACTTCACAAAAAAACGCCGCGATGAATCGCTCGACGAAATCCATCTGCTCGCGATGCGTGTCGCCGACGCGATACCATTCGAGCATCGTGAATTCCGGGTTATGCAACCGGCCCAGTTCGCCCTTCCGCATGACTTTGCCGAGCTGATAGATCGCCTCCGCCCCGGCGGCGAGCAACCGCTTCATCGCGAACTCCGGCGACGTTTGCAGCGACAGCATCTCGCCCGCCGACCAGGGCGTGACAAACGGCTCCAAGTTCGGGTCGATCACTCGTTCGTGCGACAAAATCGGAGTATCGACTTCCCAATAGCCGGACTCGTCGAAGAAGCGCCGCACGAACGACAGGAGCATGGCACGGAGACGCAGAACATTCAGCGAGGCCGTTGGTCGGAATTCCGGTCGCACGACGAATCGCCTCTCACCGCTCGCACAAATAGGATCGCGCGCGATCGGAAATATCCTTGCGGCACCACGCCCCTTGCCAACGGATGCACTTCACGGCTTGATACGCTTTGAGCTTCGCTTCGGCGAAGTCGTTACCGAGCGCGGTCACACTGAGGACTCGGCCGCCGTTGGTGACGACTTGATCGTCCTTCAACCTCGTCCCGGCGTGAAAGACTTTCACGCCGGCGATGTCGGCGGCCTCTTCGAGTCCGCGAATCGGCGAGCCTGACTTCACGGAACCGGGATAACCTTCAGCCGCCATCACCACGCACACGGCCGGACGCGAGTCCCATTCCGGCGGCCCGAACTCGGCCAGTTTGCCGTCGGCGGCGGCCTTCAGAAGCAGGCCGAAGTCCGACTTCAGCCGCATGAGCAGCGGCTGAGTTTCCGGATCGCCGAAACGGACATTGAACTCCAGTACGCGCGGCCCTTGATTCGTGACCATGATGCCGGCGTACAGGCAGCCTTTGAACGGTCGCTCTTCGACATTCATGAAGTGGACCGTCGGTACCAAGACTTTCTCGACGATTTCGTCCAACAGTTTGTCGGTAATGAGCGGCGTCGGGCAGTACGCTCCCATGCCGCCGGTGTTCGGGCCCGAGTCGCCGTCACCCGCGCGCTTGTGGTCTTGCGACGCCTCCAGCGGC
>CAYSHJ010000259.1:0-2558 GCA_964430385.1 uncultured Planctomycetaceae bacterium | reverse complement strand
CCTGAGTCCGCGAAGGGCGTGGTTCTGATTGGACTCCGTGAAAATCACGCCCTTCGCGGACTCAGGGCGTGCCACCCTTGCTGCTCGCTACTCTTGTAAGTCCACAACTTGCTTCTCGTTACGACTAACCGAACGGTATTGAGTTTAGGCGCATAACGGTGAGGGGTCGCCTGAGTCAACTGGCTCTGGTTGCGCGAGCCTCTGGGCGCTGCTCAGGCGTGCCGCGACCAGAATCGCCTCGATCATCCCCGACGCATCAGCCGGTTTTTGCCAGGCGATATCGAACGCCGTGCCGTGGCTGGGGCTGGTGCGGACAATCGGTAAGCCGAGCGTCACGTTCACGGCGGATTGCAGGCTCAGCAGTTTGAACGCGATGTGCCCTTGATCGTGATACATCGCCACGACGGCATCGAACTCGCCTGCCGCCGCGCGACGAAACAGCGTGTCGGCCGGCAACGGCCCCTTGACGGACAAACCTCGCCCGCAAACGGCTCGCACGCCGGGAGCGATGACCCGCGATTCCTCATCGCCGAATAAGCCCTCCTCGCCCGCGTGCGGGTTAAGCGCGCAGACGGCGATTCGGGGAACGGCACAGCCGACTTGTCGCATAAAACGGTGGATCAACTCGGTCTTTTCGATGATTCCCGCCGTCGAAATCAACTCGGACACGCTGCGCAGCGACGTATGCAACGTGACGTGAACGACTCCCAAACCATGCGGCGAGCAGACCGACCGGCCTTTTGGCAGGTAAAGCATCATGCCGAAGTCCTTCACACCGCAGACTTCAGCCAGGATTTCCGTGTGGCCGGGGTATTTCCGTCCGGCCAGATGTAGCGCCGCTTTGCTGAGCGGTGCCGTCGTGATCGCGGCAAAAGTCCCGACGATTGTCTGCCGCGCGGCCGCAACCAAGTAGTCATACGCCGCTTGCCCAGCGCGAGCATCGTTCCTTCCCGGCGGCACATGGACAACGTCTGGCGACGCCTCCGGTGGATGCCAGCAACAGATGCCGTCTTGCGGCGGCCGTTCGTCCGGCGTCGAGAGTTCGAAGATTTCTGTCGCTGTCGTCAGTCCGGCGTGACGGATCGCGCGGCGCAAAACCTCCGGATGGCCGACGGCGACGGGGCGACATTCCGCGCGGACTCGGCGGTCGACGCACGCACGCGCGACGACTTCGGGGCCGATGCCGGCCACATCGCCAAGAGTCAAAGCCACAATGGGTCGCGAGTCGTACATGCGAAATCAACGGGAAAAACTGCGGAAGTTCGCGGGCAACGTGATCGAACAACGGATGATATACCGCAGGCGGCCGAGCCTGACACTCACCCGAAGCGCAACCGAGGAAACGATCAACCTTCAACCCCTTCGTAGACAGCGACACTTCCAGAAATGATCATGCTCGTCGTGGCTGACCGCCGCCGAGACTCTCACCTCCGAAAAGCGAGATCGCCTTGAGCATGAAATGGATGACATGGACTGAACTGCCGTGGGTGGCTCGCGGGGAAGTGAGCATGGCGGTGCAGTTGTGCGACCGGCTGGTGCAATCGGCGCTGAAGGCTGGCGGTTCGGCGGCCTTCTTGCAGGCAGAGTTACCGGAACTGGCGACTGAGTTCGCCGTGCAATGGGCGGCGGTGTGGCAAAGAACGCCGCAATGGGAGTCGGTCGGGGAGTGCGGACGCAACACCTGGTCGCAGCCGCCGACGCGGTTCTTCGACGAAGTGCTCGAACGGGACTCGACGGGCTTCATGTCGGCTGCGACGGAACTTGATGGTTGGTCGGTGATCGGCCTGCCGTTGCCGCCGACGTTGGGCGGACAGCCGCGAGTGCTCGCGTTGGCCGGACGACGAATCGATGCCGAAGATCTTTCGACGGCGACGGCTGTCGGCCGAATATTCGGGTATTGCCTGTCATGGAGCGAACGACTTCAGCAACAGGGACAACGGGCGGACAAGCTGCGAAACACGCTCGCCGTCGCCGCGACGTTTTCGGGAGCGCCGGACACGCAGACATTGCTCGAAGCGATCGCGAAGGCGGCGACGAAGTTGCTCGACTGCGACCGCGCCAGCATTTTCATTTGGGATCGTGAGCGGCATGAGGTCGTCGCCTGTCCCGCGCTCGGCGTGGCCGGTGGAACGCTGCGAATCCCGGATGACAAAGGCATCGTCGGCGAGGTCATTCATTCCGGTGAGCCGATCCGTGTCGACGACGCGTATGCCGACTCGCGATTCAGCAAGGCGGTCGACAAAGCCAGCGGCTATCGCACGCGCAATTTGCTCTGTGTCCCGCTGCTCGACGCCGACGGCAAACGGATCGGCGCGTTCGAGGGAATCAACAAGCTGCACGGCGTGTTCGATGCGGACGACGAAGAGTCGCTGACACAGCTCGGCATTCAAGCCGCCGTCGCGCTGCACAGCACGCGCGAGCGGGAACACTTGCTTCGCAGTCATCAGCAGATGACCGAGCAAGCCGCGTCGCAGGTGCAGATCGTCGGCGCCAGCGGTGCCATCCAACAATTGCGAGCGACCGTGCAACGGCTGGCTCTGACCGAGTTGCCCGTGTTG
>CAYSHJ010000258.1:0-10606 GCA_964430385.1 uncultured Planctomycetaceae bacterium | reverse complement strand
CGCATCCCGGCTCAGCGACCGGGAATTGCTGGCTCAAAAGCAAGCTCTTGCTGAGCTGCAAAGCGACCGTGTCCGTCAGCCTCATGGCAGATCCCAGGCCAGCCGAATACGATAGAGTGGCCACCAGTGTGTCGTCGGTGTTGCCGATGACGCCGTCGTCCGAAAGCACGATCTGCACGTCGAACGAGCCGGCGAAGCCGTTGCCCTGATTGTCGATGCTGAAGCTCACCGACGTTTGACCGTTGAGAACGTGGTCGGCTGCGGCATCAAAACTGGCTGCCACAAGGTCGGGAGCAGCGAGGGCGAGAAGGGCACGATCTTCCAGCGTCTCGATGATCACCGCTTCGTGCGACCGTGCTCCACAACGGTTGCGACATTCCCTGAGTGAGGAATGCCGACGAGGACGATGACAAGCAGCCAGCCGCCAGAGCCAGTAAGAGAGACGAATTGGGCTTGCGTCCGATCGCGGTAGGTGTTTTCGACCTCAGGTGTACATCCTGCGCGAACGGCCTCCGTCTTGCAATTCGCCCCCTTAGTAACGCGGCGCGCTCGAAACTTCAAGCCAAATCTTACTTGGATCACCAGGTTATCTGATGTGACCAGCTCCGCTTCGTCCAGGGAACACGCCGTTAGATTTCGTCCAACACCGCCAGTTCGTCGGGCGGGCGATAGAGATTCGAGGCCACTCGCTGCGCGGCGACGGCGGCCGCGGCGACCGGCGACGCGCCTGCGGGCGCGACCAGGTCCACGTGATACGGCTCATGGCTGCGGTCGATCTCGTTCAACGCGTCGTACATCGCCGCGTGGATTATGGCCAGGTTGCGAGCCGCCATCGGAGGCCGCTCCGTTCGCTCGACGGCAATGCTCTGTCCGAAGCTGTCCGTCGCCGTGACACGAATCGTGTGCAGACCGGGGGCCAGATCGACAGCGAATTGGAATCGACCGTTGGCACCGGCCACCGATTGTAGTCGTATTTGTAGTCCGGTCACTCCGTGACCGGAGTTCACGTCACCGGATGACGCGACGACATTCAGTCTCACCGTCGCTCCCGACTGCATCGTTTGGCCGGCGACAGTCACGGCCGACTGCAGCACGACGCCGTTGCCGTCCGGGTCCGAGTCGGGGGAGAGGTTGGCCGTGACGATCGGCCGACGCAGGCTCGTGGCCGCGCCGAGATTCATCCGAGCGAGTCGCAGGTCGCGCCAGCCGACAACTCCGTTACGGTTCACATCGGCGGCGGCGACGTAACCGGCTTCGCCAAGCCTCACTCCGGTTCGGGAGCGGACCTGGTCGAGAACGCGGCTATCCACGCGGAAGTCCGCGTTGGCGTCACCGGCCAGGAAGACATCCAGTTCAGTCGCCCCAAACAAACCATGTTGGCCGCGCCAGCGGATCGTGAAGTCTCCCATGCCAACGCGAGCCAGCGTGAGGCCCGATAAATCGCCAGCCACATCCGGCTTGCGCAGGATCGACGTGTGGAATGCTCCCCCCAGCGAAACCACGGCGGCCGAGCGCGGGTCGAGGACCGAGTTGGTGGCCGCGTGAGTCACGAAGGCGAGCACGACATCACCGTGCGGCATCGTGAAATCCTCAGTGCGCACGTGGATCACCACGGCCGCCGGCTCTTGAGGTGCCACGGTCAAGTCGGCGACGTGCGCGAATGCGCCCAGAGCGGCCGCCGGCACCAGCCGGTCTTCCAGCCCTCCAGCGCCTCGATCCCTGTGTTCCGCCGCCACAGTCTGTACCGATGTTTGCGGGTTCTGGTTGTCACAGTTTCTTTCCCCGAGTTGGGTTGCCCACTCCTACGGTTTACGAAAACGGGCTCTCCGCCATACAGGTTGTCTGCATGTTCCGCTCATCACGCGGAGCGTGATGGCTACGTAGCCGTCACGCTCCGCGTGACGAGCCGTTCCGGTGAAATCAACATGAATGTCGGAGAGCCCAAATTGACCTGTCGACGTGTCCCAGTTGCTGTTCTTGTGCTTGACACCATTCGTGGTGAGCGACAATCTGATGCGGTCATCAGCCCCATCGCATTCGGGCGAAACTCATTTGAGGAACAGGCCATTATGACCGTTGAGAATTTTCAGGTGGTTGTGGAAAAGCTCAGTGACCTGCGGCCGTTTCATCCTTTCACCATTGAATTGTCTGGCGGTCAGAGATTTGAAGTGGATCATCCGCATGCCTTGGCCTACCGCGACGGTTTGGCCTTTTACATCGCGCCCGGAGGAATTCCGTTTAGGTTCGATCATGAAAGCGTTGCGACGATCATCGGCGACACTGCCAACACCGCCGCGTCATAAACTGGGACAGGTCGTCTTCGGGTTAGTGTCAGACTCGACCGTGCGAGATCTAGACATAGGCATGTTACGGCCGGAGCTTCCGAATTATGAAAGAGCGCTGTCTTCGAGACGCACTCACCAAGCAGGCCCATTTCGAGCAAGCGGGATTCGTCCCCCTGCTCAAGTCATCCCCTGCCCGCGACACCAGCCACGAACAATTGCCAATGATCATCATGATAGACACCCGACCCCTATTTCCGCTCTAACTCCCCACTACGCCAGCTTGGCTGCGGCGAACGTGTCGGCGACGGAGATTGAAAAGGTCGGCAACAACACGGAACTGGCAGTATCGCCGATGCCGAAGACGCCGTGTTCGACGAACTGTCCGTTGGCCAGCGTCAGGACTGTGATCGCTTGACGCTGCGGATCGACAATCCAGTATTCGGGAATGCCCGCCTTCGCATATTCCACCCGTTTCACTTTCAGATCACGCTGACGGCCCTTCTTGCTCACCACTTCGATCACGAGGTCCGCGCCGTCCCAGTACTCTTCGCCCGCGCGATCGAAATGTTCCCGAAGCATGAACAGCACGTCCGGCTCACGGTATTTTTTCGCCCACAATCTCATTCGCAGCGGTGCCGTGATCGCCAAACCGCGGTTCTTTTTGGTGGCGTAACGGTTGAGCCGGTCACACACAAATCGGACGAACAACTGATGAGAAAAGGTCGGCATGGGCAAGACCTCGATCGTTCCCGCGTCGAATTCGATCAGCCGATTCTCGTTGAACGCGAGGTACTTGGCTTCGGACCACAGGCGTTTCGCCGAAGAGTTGTCGGCGAATTTCCAAGTCTGCTCACCAACGGACGCACGTCGGCGCCGCGGCGCGGGAGCATCGGAAAGAATGCTGGCGGTGGACATGACGGAGACCCTCAAACAGACATTTGTTGCGATTCAGTTCGCACTACCGGCGGCAGTATATTCCCGCGTGGCGACATTTTGAAACGCGGATAGCGGCACGCCTGATTCCTGAACAACACACCGCTCACGTGGTGTTGGCAAAACAATGAGTCCTGACCCCTTTTCCGACGCCTTCCTTTTCCGCCTTTTCCGCCCGCGCCCGTCCGTCACGCTCTACTGGAACTTTGCCGCAGCCGAGACTTGGCATGTTTTGACTTGCTCAGCGAACCGGCTTTCGCAAGCGTCTGACGAACGGCCGGAATGGCGAAGTAAACTCGCATGAAGGTATCGAGCGCGCGGTTTTGAATCGCCAACCCCGTCATCCAGCGCGATACGGTTTCTGGAGCGATTCGTAAATGACTGGCAAAGGTGCGTTGCGAGATTCCCAGCACTCCCAACTGGCGCCGAATCTCTTCCGGCGGAAGAAGGCCAATCACCAACCTCAGACTCGCTGTCATTTGCTCGTCGGTGGCATTCGTAAAAAATTCTTCGCCGCAGGAGCGGCACTTGTCAATTTTGAGCTTGGCGATGTAAAACTTGTGCAGCTTGCCGTCGTGTTTGACTTCGGCGTTGTACGGAATCGTCGCGGCGGCGACAGCGATCTTTCCGCATTCGGCGCATCGTCGCGGATATGCCTTCACGGCCGATCGAGACGGAGTGTTTCTTCTATTCATCGTGCATATTCACAATTGTGATCGTGGGGCCGGTACTGGCTTCGTCCAGCGTCGTTTCAATGTAGACGCGAAGTTCGTCAATCGTCAGCCGAAAATCGAAATGAAATTCGTAGCGATCTCGATACCGCTCGCGGCGTTCCTGAACTTGGTCGATTTCCCCGCCCGCTGCAACGTGCTCGTGCAGTAACTTCGCAATCGACTTTTGAGTCTGCCCGCCCAATTCCTTCCGCAGCCATTCGGCAGGCAGTCTTTTCCACACGACATAACCATCCGCACGCCATTCACTCAGTGCCTCTCGGATCAGTGACAGCAGCTTCGGGTCAATCAGTCGTGCCATCGGCTGCCACTCCTGTTTGCCGGTCACATCCTACTGCACGAATGCCGGGGCCGACGGTATGCCAACAATTGAGGTATGTCAATTGATCAACCCATCTGTCGCGTAGCAAAAGAGCTGCGTCCCTTTTTTGTCATTCCCAAAAGCGGGGTGGATGTCCGCTTCAACGGCGAGGTCGTGACGAAGCACCTCGTCCGTCCCGAAGGCGTGTGCATCAAACATCGGCTGAACCGCAACACGCTGACGATGTACGACAAGCAAGGCTCGGTGCTGCGTGTCGAAACGACGATCAACGACACCTCGGACTTCGGCGTGTATCGGGCGTCGGAGCAAGACCCCAGCGGCCCGAAGAAATGGCGGAAGCTCCGCAAAGGCGTGGCCGACCTGCCCCGCCGAGCAGCCATCTCGCAAGCCGCGAACGCGAGATACCTCACGGCCCAAGCCGCGGTCGACAGCCAGACGCCCTTGGGACAAGTCGCGGACAAACTGGCGAAACCGGTGGTCACGAAGAAGTCCCGTTCGCGCGGCCTGACCCCGCTGACCGGCATCGACTCCCAACTGATCACGATCCTGCTGCGCGGCGAGTTCGCCTTGAACGGCTTCCGAAACCGCGACGTCCGCGAACTGCTGTTCCCCACCACAAACGCCACGACCAGCGACAGTACGTCCCCCAACACCACGACCAGCGACCGCAACGCCACCGCATTGGCCCAACGGCGTCGCCAGTCCGGCCAAGTGACCCGCTTGCTGCGACTGTTCCGTGCTCATGGTCTGATCCAAAAGATTCCTCACACCCATCGCTATCAACTGACCGCGACCGGCCGCCGCATTCTCCCCACCATCCCTGCCGCTCGCGCTGTGAGTACACAAGCACTTAGCCAAATCGCCGCCTAAAATCTTCTCACGAAAACAAGACTTTCAACGTTTGCAGAGCAGGGTCTCTGACTCCGAGGCGTCAAAGCGGAACTCGCGTTGTACGTGCCGCTTCATGTGGTCTTCCCCTTGTCAGGACAAGGTCGACACGCCTGAGTGATGATTTCGGAGCTCAATGGTTGGCCTGGACGTCCTTCTGTCAACGCTTCACTCACCCTCTCGCGAGAGTCGGCGCATGACTCGAAGCCGAACTGGTTCGCTATTCCTTCGTTCGTGCAGAACTTTCATCCGCTACTCTCTTCCGGCTTTAACCGGCGCTTTCCCTGACCCCTTTTTCTCCCTCATTCTGAGCGGTACTCTGAATCCCACTTGACGTGCGGCCATCGTCCCGCCGCGAGACGCCATGAGGTGACCGATGCCCGCGCTGTTGGAAACTCGAAACCTGACCAAAACTCACCGACCGGGAATCCGGTCGGAGGTTCGCGCGCTGGAAGATGTTTCGCTGAGCGTGGCGGCGGGAAGTTGTGTCGCGTTCACTGGCCCATCGGGATCGGGCAAAACAACGTTGCTGGCGCTGCTGGGGGCTTTGGAGCGGCCCAGCCAGGGACAGGTTCTCTTTCAGGGTCGCGATCTCCGCAGCGACTCCGACGCGGAATTGACTCGAATCCGCCGAAAAATGCTCTTCGTCTTTCAGGACTTCGCACTCATTCCCACCCTGGCGGTTTGGGAGAACATCACCTATCCACTGATCCCGCGTAGAATATCGGGCCGCGACCGGCTGAAGCTCGCTCAAGTGCTGCTGGAAGAATTGGGAATGCCCGAAAAGTTGTACGAACGTTCGCACGAACTCAGTGGCGGAGAACAGCAGCGCGTGGCGATCGCTCGCGCACTTGCTGGTCGCCCGGATGTGATTCTCGCCGACGAACCGACCTCGAACCTCGACGCCGTTTCCGCAGACGAGCTGATTGCCGTTCTGAAAAAGACTCATTTCGCGGGAACTACGCTCATTCTGTCGTCACACGATCCGCGGATGTTGGACATCGCCGAGACGCAGTATCAGCTCCACTCGGGTCGGCTGGTAGCGACGAAATGTTTGACTGGTGAAAAGTTTCCACCGGCGAGGTCGAGCCAGAAATGACGATGAACGTGGCATTCACTTGGAAGGTATCGTGTCATCGGCTGTGGCTGTTCGTCCTGTTGAGCGTCGTCACTGGTTGTGGGACTAAAACATCAGGCCCCGACCAGGCACCTCCGACAGTGGTCAAAGTCAACCATAATCCCAACCACATCGACCTGTGCGGGATCGACCTCCGCGACGTCGCGAAGGCCAGCGGATTGGAATTCGTTTGGCCAGAACAGATCCGGCCGATGCGGACTCCCGAGGCTTTCGGTTGTGGATGCGCTGCCATCGATTTTGACAACGACGGCTGGCAAGACGTGCTGCTGGTGGCCGACCCGCACTGCAAGTTGTTTCGCAATTTGGGAGGTGGCCGGTTCGTCGATGTGACCGAGTCCTTCGGTCTGCACGAAGTCACGGCCAAAGATTGGATTGGCTGTGCCGTGGGTGATTACAACGGTGATGGCTGGCTCGACCTGCTGTTCACCGGTTTTCATCGCTTGGCGCTTTGTCGCAATGATGCGGGAAAGTGGTTTAGCGACATCACGACCGCTGCGGGACTGGATCCCGAGAACCATAATCACTGGGGGGCGAGTGCTGGCTTTATGGATCTGGACGGCGATCAATGGCTCGACTTGGTAATCATCAACTATGTCGAATTCGGTCCTGGCTCCAAGCAATTCTGTGAGAACCCCGAGGGAGTCAAAATAAGTTGTCCACCAAAAGAATATATTCCGGAGCAAGGCGAGATCTGGCGCAACACTCAAGACCAGCGGTTCGAATTGGTCCCGTCCGAACAGGGGATGCAGTCCACCACCGGGGTGGGTTTGGTTCTGGCGTTTGCGGATTTGGATGATGATCGGCGTATGGACTTCTACATCGGAAATGACGCGAAGCCCGCCGACCTGATGCACAACCTGGGTGAAATGCGTTTCGCGAACGTCGCGGTCGAGGCGGGATTGGCCTTCGATCGAAACCTCAACCCGCTCGCCGCGATGGGAGCCGACTGGGGCGATTACGATCGTGATGGGAAGTTGGATCTGACCGTCTCAAATTTTCAGAACCTGTCGTTCGTGCTGTTTCGGCAGTCCGACGTGAACTCGTTTTCGGATGTCAGCAAGTCGGTCCAGATCGCTCAGGCCACCCGTGACCGATTGGGATTCGGACTGAACTGGATTGACTTCGACAACGACGGATGGCTGGACATCGCCTACGTGAATGGCCACGTCAATGAAAACATCCTGGACATTGGGGACTCCGCCGCGACTTACCGGCAGCCGTTGGTGCTGATGCGCAACGACCGTGGAAAGGTATTCGAGGATGTGACTCCAGGATTGCTGCCAGAGGTTGCACGTCCGATGGTGGGGCGAGGTTCGGCCACTTTGGACTTCGACAACGATGGCAGAATGGATTTCTTGGTCGTCGACTACGAAGGTCCCTTGATGCTGCTTCACAACCGGTCTCAAACAAAAAACCACTGGATCATGTTCGATCTTCGGGGAGCCGGCCCAAATCGCTTCGCCTACGGAGCGCAGGTCTTCGCACAGTCCGGGAAACAAATCTGGAAGGCTCAGGTGTCGCCCTCTTCCAGCTATCTGTCGACGGAGGATCCTCGCGTTCACTTGGGCTTGGGGCCTGTCGAGCGACTGGACACGGTGACGATTCGCTGGCCTTCCGGAACCGAGCAAACACTGCGTGATGTCGCGACCGATCAGATTCATCGGATCGAGGAGCCAACGCCAACACACGGTCTGTAGTTCAATTCATCGTCACGGTCGAAGTGGTTTTTCCACGTCGATCGTTTGTTCGAGGATCTCGTTGATGGCATTCAATTTCACGTTTTCAATGTTCTGTTCGGCTCCTCCTGGCCAAACGACTTCCACCCGATCGACGGCGTTGGCAACACCTAACCCAAAGTGAATGGTCCGCGAAGACTGCGACAAATAACCGGCGGCTGCCTGGACCTGGCGAGTCATGATCCGCTCGCCTTGCCAGACACGTATCACGGCTCCAATGGCATCGCGGTTACTCTGGCTGCCCCGCAGTCGGATCGCCAAGTAATGATGATCTGGCGAGTCGTTTGCGAAGAAATAGGGCTGATCGTTGAAGTTGTTCACAACGATTTCTAGGCGTCCATCGCCATTGAAGTCACCTGTTGCGGCACTTCGAGAACTTCGCGGTGCCGGACGTCCGCGAATCTTGTCGGGCAAATACAACCCATGACGCGGTGGTTCAATACCCGCTTGCGCCGCTTGATTCTGAAATCCTGCCCCTCCCTGATTCATCAGCAAATAATTCGGCCAATAGTAAAATGGATAACCCATCCCCGAAGGCACGAACGCATCCTCATCGCCATCACAGTCGAAATCACCGGTGGCGATCCCCCAAGGCCAGAAGGTTTCCAGGCCGAGGGAGTCTGAAACCTCCGTAAACTTGCCCCCTCCCTCGTTGTGATAACAGGTATTTCCATATAAGACCTCGTCGTGACGAAAACCAACTTGGCGAGCGAAATCTTCCTCCTTGGGGGTGAGCTCCGGTCGCTCCATCTTCGTGGTTTCAGACTTGCGAGCGAGATCCAGCGAAGTATGGTTGAAATCCGCTCCCATCCACATGTCCGAGTGCATATCGACAATGAAGAGATCAAGGCGTCCGTCATTGTCGTAGTCAAAGACTCGGGCTCCGAGTCCTCCCCACGAAGTTCGCCCCAGCACTTCCAGCGTGACGTCCCGAAATGTGCTGTTGCCATTGTTGTGGTAAAGCTGACAGCGGCCAAACATGGAAGTCACCACCAGATCCATGAAGCCATCGTCGTTGTAATCGAAGGCGGTCGCATCGCCGGACCAACCTAAACCGCTCAAACCGGACTCCTCCGTCACGTCTTCAAACACTCCCTTGCGATTGCGGTACATCGTATTCGATTCTTTGGGGCTAAGAATCACCTCCGTAAATCCGTTATCACCCTTGCCCAGAAAATAATGGGACGCGCTGTTGAACTCATTCACTGTCCAATTGGCCGTATTCGGCAAGAAGAGATCCAGATCGCCATCATTGTCGGCATCAAAAAAGACGGGCGTTTGCGAGTGCCCCACATGGGCCAGCCCGACCTCCGAGGTCACGTCCTCAAACCGACCCGCACCCACGTTTCGAAACAGGACATTTCCGCCGCGTGTGCTCGTCACGTAGAGATCCTGACTGCCATTGTTGTCATAATCCACAAAGGACGCCGCGACACAGATGCGATCACCCAATGTGACGCCGGCGGCCTCCGCCACGTCTTCAAAAGTTCCGTCGCCACGATTTCTGAAGAGAGCATTGGGACCAAGTTGATTCAGAAAATAAATGTCATCATCTCCGTCGCCGTCATAGTCGCTGACCGCGACTCCGGAACCGTGATCGTACAGATTGATCTTGAAAGTTTCCCCTTGTTCGCCCGACAAAAACTGCATTCGCCAAGCCAAGCCGACTTCCTCTGCGCGGTCGCGAAAAATTGGTCGCGGTGAATTCCCACCCATTGTTGGCGGTGAAGTCTCACTCATTGTTGGCGGCGACTTCTCACCCAGTCGATTGACTAAGAACCATCCAATTGCAATTGCGGTTACCATGCCTATGGCCAGAAACCATCGGGAAGAAAACCTGATCTTGGGGCGAAACGACATGCTCTTCAGTCCTTGAATTGCGAACGAATGCCGCTTGCGCACTGACGCCGCGAAGCGATCCATTGGCGAAACTCTTGAGGCCGATCGACGGGTGAACGCTCCCAGAGACGAGTGGTTCTGTCGCTCGAATTCCAGCCCCAGCCCCGATGAAAGAGTCACCAAGTCTAACTCGATGGGGCCGCGAAATCGTCCCCTATCGCATCAATTCGCGCCAAGTTTGTTCGAGGATTTCGAACCACTCGGTGTCGTCCATTTTGGTTCATTTAATCGTCACGGTCGAAGTGGTTTTTCCCCGTCGCTTGTTTGTTCGAGGATCTCGTTGAGGGCGTTCAATTTCACGTTTTCAATGTTCTGTTTGGCTCCGCCTGGCCAAACGACTTCCACCCGATCGACGGCGTTGGCAGCACCTAACCCGAAGTGGATGGTCCGCGACGACTGCGACAAATAACCGGAGGCTGCTTGAACCTGGCGAGTCATGATCCGGTCGCCTTGCCAGACACGTATCACGGCTCCAATGGCATCTCGGTTACTCTTCCTGCCCTGCAGGCGGAACGCCAAGTAATGACGACCTGGCAGTAATTCCCGGCCGTCGCTATTTCTCGGAAACAACAGGCCATTTTCATCTTTCTATTCGTAAAGGCCGCTGGCATGATGTCTGCCTAGATTCCCCATTTGATTCGCTAGGCAAAAGGAGTTGCCAGCCATGGATCTCT
>CAYSHJ010000257.1:0-1811 GCA_964430385.1 uncultured Planctomycetaceae bacterium | reverse complement strand
GCCGCCCTTGATGGCTTGCTCCTCGGTGCGCTTCGGCAGATCGAATTGTACGACGACGATGCAGGTGGCCATGTGTGAGCTCCTTGTGTGAGAAAAGGGGGAACGGGACCAGCTTATGATAGGTGCCGATGCGGTTCATGAGGGAAATGCCGCCCAATCCCGCATTACCAATTCGGCACATACCTATCCCCTTCATTCCGGCGCAATCGTGTGCGATCTGCCGTTCGACCAGGAGGTCGGCCATGGCAGACGCGGACAAGGACGGACTTTGGCGGGATTTTCCCAAGACGGCACCGGAGTTCGAGGCGCGGTTCGCTACTGATGAGGATTGCCGCGCCTACTGGATCGAGGCCCGCTGGGGCGGCAAGCCTGCCTGCGCCGCGTGCATGAGCGAGCGCGTCTGGCCGGAGCGCGGAGGCACATTGTTCGAATGCGCCGAGTGCGGCCATCAGACGAGCCTGACGTCCGGCACGCTGCTCCAAGGCACGCGGAAGCCCTTCAAGACGTGGTTCCGCGCGGTATTCGAAATCAGTTCGCGCCGCAATGGCATCTCGGCCAAGGATCTGCAGCGCATCATGGGGTTCGGCTCCTACGAGACCGCGTGGACGTGGCTGCATAAATTGCGCGTCGCGTTGGTTCGGCCCGGCCGCGAGCCACTCTCTCGACACGTTCAAATCGATGAAGGATTCGTCGGCGGCAAACGCGGGGGAAAGTCGATGGTCCTCGTCGCGACCGAAACAACCGACGGAAGAATTCGCCTCGCCCACGCCGACAACAACGATGAAGCTACGCTCAAGCAGTTCGCCGACGCACACGTGGCACCTGCGGCCGAGGTTACGACGGACGGTCTGGCAAGTTACAATGCGAAAAGTCTCGGCGAGCGGCCGCACGAAGGGATCGTTCAAACCAAGGCCGAGCGGCAGGTGCACGACACGCTGCAGGGCGTCCACTGGACAATATCATTGTTGAAGCGCTGGCTGCTCGGCACGCACGCCGGCGCGGTTCAAGCGAAACATCTGCAGGCCTACCTCGATGAGTTCGCTTTCCGTCACAACCGCCGCAAAACCAACGGCGTCGGACGTATCGCTGCCCGCACACTCGCTCAATTGGTCGTACACGCCCCTGTGACCATGCGAATGCTGGTGGCCGAAACGCTGCCGTGCCGGGCTTTCCGGAGTTAAGGGGATAGGTATGTTCCTGATACGCTGGCCTGGCATGGCACTTCGCGAGCCATGATTTGACATTTGGCGCTCCGGCGAAAAGCACTGGAGCGGAGGCCGTAACTGAAATCACAGCTGCCACATTCAAATCGGCAACGGTGAACCTACCGCCTACAATCCACCCGTTCTCAATCAGCGCTTCACTTAATACACTGAAAGGTCGACGAAGCCTCTCGACCGCGACGTTGGCTATCTCAGGCTGCCTTTTATTTTCTGGATACGTCAAACGATGGTGCAGAATATCGGCAGCTGCGGGCTCCACTTCGGTCGCTACCCAGTGGGTCCACATCGAAATGAGTGCTTCTTCTCTGAGCGAGCTGGGGGCGAGTGGGCCACCTTGCTTCTTGGCCAGATAAAGGTTTGTCGCGAGGGATTGGGTCAAAGTCAAATCACCGTCAACTACAGCAGGGACCTTGCCGTTCGGATTAATTTTTAAAAACTCTGCTGCCATGGAATGCGGCAACGTGTTCGGGATCCCAAAATATTCTATGCGGTACGCTGGTATAATGGGGTGATGTTCGAACGGAATACCCAGTTCAAGCGCCATCCAAATATTCCAAGAAGCACGAGACCGATAGACACCATATATCT